>NZ_JBXAHL010000033.1:0-93791 GCF_058795055.1 Cupriavidus sp. GW823-FHT06D04
GGCAAGTTAACAGCTCGACACCTTGTTTACAACCCCTGCAAAGAAAAATGCCGTTCAGACTTAACTGAACGGCATTACCCGCGCGGGGCGGGCTTGAAAAGGCCTGAGGATCCAAGACCGGACCACTCAGGATCCATGCTAGGTGCTAAGCGCGCCCTCCGCATCCCCCGTTCGGGGCGGCCCGGCACAGTGTTTCAGGACGTGGCCATCAGCGGCGGCTGCCGCCGCGTGGCCACGGCAAATGCAATTTGCGCCAGACCCGCGGCCAGCCCCAGGGTCACGCCGACCTGCCACGCCACGGTGTAGGAACCCAGCGCGTCGTAGACCAGCCCACCGCCGAAGGCGCCGAGAAAGCTGCCGATCTGGTGGCTGAAGAACGCCACGCCGCCCAGCATGGCCTGCCAGCGCAGGCCGAAGGTCTCGGCGATCCAGCCCGATACCAGCGGCGCCACGCCCAGCCACAGGAAGCCCATCACCGCGGCGAACACCAGCGTGCTTTGCGGCGTGGGCGCCGACGAGAAGTACCAGGTCAGCGCCAGCGAGCGAATCGTATAGATGCCGCCCAGCAGCATCAGCTTGTTGAAGCGGCCGCCGGCCCAGCCGAAGAAGATGCTGCCCAGCACGTTGAAGCCGCCGATCACGCCCAACGCCTGCGCGCTGAGCATTGGGTCCATGCCGCATACGTCCAGATACGATGGCAGGTGCGTGGTCAGGAACACCAGTTGCATGCCGCAGACGAAATACGCCAGCGCCATCACCACGAACGGCGCATGCCGCAGCGCGGTGCCCAGCGCTTCACGCGCGCTGTCCTGGCCGCGCCCTGCGGGCGACACCAGCGGCAGCCGGTCCACGCGCCCGGCAAACCACGCCGCGGGCAGCATCACCAGCGCCAGCAGCACGAACGCTGCCAGCCCGGTGCGCCAGCCGTAGGCCTGCGTCACCATCTGCCCGATCGGCGCCGCCAGCAGCGCACCCAGCGAGCCCGCGCCAGACACCAGCCCCAGCACCGTGCTGCGCAGCGCCGCCGACACCGGCCGCGCCGCCACCGCCATCGCCAGGGCGCTGCCGGTGCAGGCCATCGATGCGCCAATGGCCACGCCCGCGCCCAGCGTGACGCCGACCATGCTGTGCGCGGTCGCCAGCAGCACCAGTCCGGTCACATAGAGCAGCGAGCCGGCCAGCATCAGCGGCCGGAAGCCGATCCGCGTGGCCCAGGCCCCGGCCAGCGGCTGCAGCAGGCCCCACGCCAGGTTCTGTACCGCGATGGCGATGGTGAAATCCGATACCGAGATGCCGAGGTCCCGCGTCAGCGGCGGCATGAAGATGCCAAGGCTCTGGCGCAGGCCCATGGCCAGGCTGAGCATCAAGGAGGCGCCGATCAGGATCGGCAAGGCCGGGCGCAGGGCTTCGTAGCGGGAAGGCGCGGTGGGGGTGGGCACGGTGTGGTCTCGTCGTTGTCGTTATCGTTGTGAGCCCCGGGGCGCTTTCCATGTCTTTACATTTAAGCGTGCGCTGAATATACCGCAGGGTAGGGCGAGGGTATGCCCCGGGTCCCACCGTGTCAATTTGGCTTTGGGCGGGTCCGCCTTCCGCTTTGCCAAAGGCGGCCCCGCGCCTGGCTAGTCCAGGCTGACCTTGGATGCCCGGATGGTCTCGCCCCAGCGCTTGATGTCGCCGCTGACCAGCGCGGCGAACTTCGGCTGCGGTTCGCCGCCCGGAATGCCGCCCATGTCGCGGAACCTGGCCACCACCTCGGGGTCGCGCATGGCCTTGCCCAGCGCTTCCTGCAGGGTGGCGGCAATGGCCGGCGGGGTCTTGGCCGGCGCAAAGAAGCCCAGCCAGCCCATTACCACGAAATCCTTCACGCCGGCCTGCGCCATCGTCGGCACGTCCGGCAGGGCCGGCAGGCGCTCGGCGCTGGTCACCGCAAGCGCGCGCAGCTTGCCGGCGCGGATTTGCGGCAGCGCCTGCGTCAGGTTGTCGAACATGAAGGTGGTTTCGCCCGCCAGCACGGAGGTCGTGGCTGGTGTCGACCCCTTGTACGGCACGTGAATCACTTCGGTGCCCGTGCGCAGCCGGAATAGCTCCGCCGTCAGGTGCGTGGTCTGCCCGATGCCGGCCGAAGCATAGGAATATTTGCCCGGGGACTGCTTGAGCTGCGCCATCAGCTCGGCCACGCTGCGTACCGGCGACTGCGTGCCGACCACCAGCACGTTGGCAAACGAGATCAGGTCCGTCAGCGGCAGGAAATCCTGCGGCTGGTAGGACAACTGCTTGTAGGCGCTGTAGTTGATCGCGTGCGAGCCGGTATTGCCGACCAGCAGCGTGTAGCCGTCCGGCGCCGCGCGCATGAAGGCCTGCGTGCCAATGATGCCGCCGCTGCCGGGCTTGTTGTCGACCACCACCGGCTGGCCCAGGATGGCCGACAGCTTCTGCGCCACCAGCCGTGTCGGAATATCGGTGGTGCCCCCCGGCGCGCCGGGCACGATGATGGTGATGGGGCGCTCAGGCCAGGCCGCGGCGCTGGCCGCCAGCGGCAGCATGGCGGCGGCGGTTGCCAGCAGCAGGGCCGCGGACGTGTTGAACAGCGATTCTGGCAGCTTGTGTTTCATGGGTCTCCTCCATGTTCTGGTCTGCGTGCTGCTTGGAATGTGCGAACGGCCGGCTTGCGGCCGGCCGTTCTGTAGTCCACTAGCGCAGGACGGATGACATCGATGCCCTCCGCCTGGCGTGCGCCATCACTTGCCCGTCCACACCGGCTTGCGCTTCTCGGCGAATGCGGCGGCACCCTCGCGGGCATCGGCCGAGGTGAACACCGGCGCCAGCAGCGGGCGCTGGCGCTCGAACATCTCCTCGGCGCTCCAGTCGGCGGACTCGGCCACGATCTGCTTGCTGACCGCAACCGCCAGCGGGCCGTTGGCGCCGATCTCGTCGGCCAGCGCTAGCGCGCCTGCCAGCGCCTGGCCCGCTTCGGTCAGGCGGTTGATCAGCCCATAGGCGTGAGCCTGCTCGGCGCCCAGCATATTGCCGGTCAGCGCGTATTCCATGGCGATGTGGTACGGCACGCGGCGCGGCAGGCGCATCAGGCCGCCGGCGCCGGCCACCAGCCCCCGCTTGACTTCAGGCAGGCCGAACTTGGCCGCCTTCGACGACACGATCAGGTCGCACGCCAGCGCCAGCTCGAAGCCGCCGGCCAGCGCATAGCCTTCCACCGCGGCGATCAGCACCTTGCGCGGCGGCTTCTCGGTCAGCCCGCCAAAGCCGCGGCCAGGCAGGCTGGGGCGCTTGCCTTCCAGGAAGCCCTTCAGGTCCATGCCCGAGCAGAAGGTGCCGCCCGCGCCGGTCAGGATGGCCACGCTCAGGTCGTCGCGGCTTTCCAGCTGGTCGATGGCGGCGGCCAGCGCGGTCGCGGTCTCGAAGTCCATGGCATTTTTCGCCTGGGGCCGGTTCATGGTGATCAGCAGCGTATTGCCGTGGGTTTCCAGTTGCAGCGTGTCGCTCATGCGGTTTCCTTGTCAGAAGTCGGTATCGGTGCAGCGCACAGCTCAGCGCGGTGCCATGCGGATGGCGCCGTCTAGGCGGATGGTTTCGCCGTTGAGCATGGGGTTCTCCAGGATGTGCAGCGCGGTGGACGCGTATTCATCCGGTGCGCCCAGGCGGGGCGGGTGCGGCACCATGGCGCCGAGCGAGGCGCGCACGTTCTCCGGCAGCTTGGCCAGCAGCGGGGTGTCGAACAGCCCCGGGGCGATGGTGCAGACGCGGATCGCGCGCTGTGCCAGGTCGCGTGCGGCCACCAGGGTCATGCCGACGATACCGGCCTTGGCCGATGCATAAGGGATCTGGCCGATCTGGCCTTCGTAGGCGGCCACCGACGCGGTCAGCACGCACGCGCCGCGCTCACCGTCGATCAGTTCGTTCTTGGCCATGCGCGCGGCACCCAGGCGCAGCGCGTTGAAGGTGCCGATCAGGTTGATGCGCACGATCGACTCGTATTTTTCCAGCGACCCCGGCGAGCCGTCCTTCTCGACCACGCGCACCGGGCCGCCCAGGCCGGCGCAATGGATCAGCGCGCGCAGCGGGGCAATGGCTTCGGCGGCGTCATAGACGGCGTTCATCTGGTCGGTGTCGGTCACGTCGGCCTTGAGGAAGCGGACCTTGCCGCCGAACTCGTCGACGGCGGCATTGCCGCGCTCTTCCGACAGGTCGGCGATCACGACGTCGACGCCGCGTTCCACCAGGCGCCGCACGCAGGCCAGGCCCAGGCCGGAAGCGCCGCCGGTCACGACGGCGGACATATTGGTCAGTTTCATGCTTTGTCTCCTTGACTGGATACGTTGTTCGGTAGGAGGCGCCGCTTACAGGCGCTCGATGATGGTGGCGTTGGCCATGCCGCCGGCCTCGCACATCGACTGCAGGCCATAGCGCTGGCCGCTGTCTTCCAGTGCATGCAGCATGGTGGTCATCAGCCGCACGCCGGAGGCACCCAGCGGATGGCCCAGCGCAATGGCGCCGCCGCGCGGGTTCAGGCGTGCCGGGTCGGCGCCGAGCGCGCGCTGCCAGGCCAGCGGCACGCAGGCAAAGGCTTCGTTGATCTCGTAGTGGTCGATCTGGTCGAGCTTCAGGCCGCTCTTCTTGATCGCGCGCTGGCTGGCGGGGATCGGGGCGGTCAGCATCATGACCGGATCGTCGCCGCACACGTCGAAAGCGACAAAGCGCGCACGCGGCTTCAGGCCCAGGCGCTGCGCCATCGACTCGCTCATCAGCAGCATGGCGGAGGCGCCGTCACTGATCTGCGAGGCATTGCCCGCGGTCACGTTCCAGCCGATTTGCGGGAAGCGCGCGCTGAGTTCGTCGTTGCGGAACGAGGCCTGCAGCGTGCCCAGTTTCTCCACCGAGGTGCCCGGGCGGATGGTTTCATCCTGCTCGACCAGCCCGTTGGGCGTGCTGATGCCCAGGATCTCGCGGCGGAAGGCGCCGCTTTCGCGCGCGGCTGCGGCCAGCTCGTGCGAGTGGGCCGAGTAGCTGTCCATGTCGTGGCGCGACAGTTCGTACTTGGCGGCCACCAGCTCGGCCGCGACACCCTGCGAGACCAGCCCCGGCGCATAGCGCGCTTCCATCGACGGGCCGTACGGGTTCTGGCCGATGCGGGCCGAGCCCATCGGCACGCGGCTCATCGACTCGATGCCGCAGGCGATGACGATGTCATAGGCGCCGGCCATGATGCCCTGCGCGGCGAAATGCACCGCCTGCTGGCTGGAGCCGCACTTGCGGTCGATGGTGGTGGCCGGCACGTGGTCAGGAAAGCCTGCCGCCAGCCACGCCACCCGGCCCGGGCCGGCGGACTGCTCGCCCGCCTGGGTCACGCAGCCGGTGATGACGTCGTCGACCAAACCCGGGTCCAGCTTGTTGCGCTCGACCAGGCCCTTGAGCACCTGCGCCAGCAACTCGGTGGCATGGAGTTCGGTGAAGGCCGAGCCTGGCTTGGAGCGGCCCATCGGGCTGCGGATGGCGTCGACGATGACGGCTTGTTGCATGGGGTGTCTCCTGAAAAAGCTGAGCGTTGCGAGTCGTGGCTGGGATATTGAGACGTCCGTACCGAAATGTGATCGTCCAATACGATGAATTGGGATTCTGTCTTCGGAAAAGCGTCGTGTAAACCCAAATAACCCGGTTTGACTTTGGAAAAAACGAAGGGCAACATCCGGGTTTTGAGACGCTCGTATCAAAAAACCTTGAATTCAGGCAATAACATGACGAATGCACCACACGGCTCCCTGGCCCCGCCGCCCGCCGATGCCGACGGCGAAGCGCGCCTTGTCAGCGCGCTGGCGCGTGGCATTTCGATCCTCAACTGCTTTTCCCCAACGGTGCAGGAGTTGAGCAGCCGCGAGCTGATGGAGCGCACCGGCCTGGCCAAGCCGACCCTGTTCCGGCTGCTCGATACCCTGTGCGAGCTGGGCCTGCTGCATTATTCAGAGCGCCTGTCGCGCTACGTGCCCGGGGTCGGGCTGATCAACCTGGCCGCGCCCGCGCTGGCACGCATGACGATCCGCCAGCTGGCGCGACCGGCCATGCAGGAGCTGGCCGACCATATCGCCGGGCAGGTCGAGCTGATCGTCGGCAGCGGCAATGCGCTGACCTACGTCGAGATCGCCCAGGGCGTGGGCAGCCATGTGTTCCGGCCCGAGGTCGGCACGCGCGTGTCGGTCTCGCGCACAGGGTCCGGACGCGGCTACCTGATGCTGTTGAGCGAGGCCGAGCGCGAGGCCTATCTCGCCCAGCTCCGCGCCGCCGATCCGCAGCGCGCTGACTGGCTGCAGGAGCGCCTGGCTGACGCCGCCAGCGACCTACAAGAACACGGCTTCTGCCGCGGCCACCGCGACCTGCACCGCGAGGTGGAATCGGTTGCCGTACCGATGCGCACCCGCCGCGACGGCGAGGCGTGGATCTTTGCCGCCTCGGTGCCGGTGTTCAGCCAGCAGAGCAAGCAGATGGAGGAGGACATCGGCCCGCGCCTGGTGAGCCTGGTGCGCAATGTAGAGGGAGCGCTGGGCGTGGCAGGCTGAGCGGCACAGCAGTCTGCCTGGCTGCTGCAGCTCAGTTCCCCGTGAAAACCGGCGTGCGCTTATCCAGGAACGCTTGCACCGCCTCACGGTGGTCGGCAGTCTGGTGCGACAGCGCCTGGAAGCCGGCGGACAGTTCCAGCAGCGTATCCAGGCGGGTATGCATGGCCTCGCGCATCAGGCGCTTGGCCAGTCGCACCGCGTGCGGCGGGTTGGCGGCGATGCGGCCGGCCAGCTCATAGGCAGTGGACAGCAGCGCCTCGGGCGCGACCACGCGCGACACCAGGTTCCATTCCAGCGCCAGCCTGGCATCGATCGGCTGGCCGGTGAAGGTCATCTCGGCCGCCCGCGACAGGCCGATCACGCGCGGCAGCAGCCACGCGCCGCCATCGCCGGGGATGATGCCGAGCTTGACGAAGGACTCGGCAAACTGCGCGCGCTCCGAGGCAATGCGGATGTCGCACATGCAGGCCAGGTCCAGCCCCGCGCCCATGGCCGCGCCATTGACCGCGGCGATGACCGGCACTTCCAGGTTGAACAGCGCCAGCGGCAGCCGCTGGATGCCGCAGCGGTAGTCCTGCCGGATTTCCATGCCCGGCACTGCGCCGGAGGCCTGGCGCTCCATGTCCTTGATATTGCCGCCCGACGAGAACGCCGTGCCCGCGCCGGTGATGACCACCGCGCGCACGCTGCGGTCGCCGTGGATGCGGTCGATCGCGGCCAGGAACTCCGCCACGGCGGTATTGCCGGTCAGCGGGTTGCGGCGCTCGGGCTCGTTCATCGTCAGCGTGACGATGTGGTCCTGCTGCTCGTAGAGAAGGAAGTTGCTCATGGTGGTGTCTCCGGATACGGGGATGTGGGCTGGCTGGCTGGCTGCCTGCCTTGGCGCCAAGGCTAAGCGAGGCGTGCCTACACCGTCCAATATTCATTTCTTCATCAGTAATATCCGGCACATATCGCCCGACAGGCTCGGGACGCCAGCCGCCTTGCGCCGGCTGCACGACTTTCCGCGGGTAATCCCTGTACCCATAATCGAATCGCTCACCGATTATCTATAGGCCCCGGCCACCGACCGGCATCGCGCAGTTCCGTAATCCTGCAGTCCCGAATTCCAACAAGAATGCTCTACAGGAGACGACATGAGCCATGCGTTGAAGCAGGCGACGGACCCCGTTGCCCCCGATGTTGCAATGCACACCCGCCGCACCATGAGGCGCGCCACAGGCCTCCTGGCAGCGGCCCTGGCGCTGGTGGTGCAGGTCTTGCCCGCCGGCGCCGCGGCGCCGCGCAATGCGGCAGCCAAGGTTGACGGCGCCTTCATCAGTGCCAACGCCAGCACCGCCCGCGACTGGCCCAGCCATGGCCTGGACTATGCCGAGACCCGCTTCAGCCGGCTCAGGCAGATCGATGCCGCGAACGTGCGCGACCTGGGCCTGGTGTGGACCTACAACCTGGAGTCGACCCGCGGCGTGGAGGCAACCCCGCTGGTGGTGGACGGCGTGATGTACGTCACCGCGTCATGGAGCGTGGTGCATGCGGTCGATGCGCGCACCGGCAAGCGGCTCTGGACTTTCGACCCCAAGGTGGACCGCTCGCTCGGCTATCGCGGCTGCTGCGACGTGGTCAACCGCGGCGTGGCGCTGTACCAGGGCAAGGTGTTCGTGGCCGCCTACGATGGCCGGCTGATCGCGCTGGATGCCGCCAGTGGCCGCAAGCAGTGGGAGAAGGACACCATCATCGACCGCAAGTACTCGTACACCATCACCGGCGCGCCGCGCGTGTTCAAGGGCAAGGTCATCATCGGCAACGGCGGCGCCGAATACGGCGTGCGCGGCTACATCACCGCCTATGACGCCGGCACCGGCGAGCAGAAGTGGCGCTGGTTCACGGTGCCGGGCGACCCCTCCAGGCCGTTCGAGGATGAGTCGATGGCCGCGGCGGCCAAGACCTGGGACCCCAGCGGCAAGTACTGGGAGGCGGGCGGCGGCGGCACGGCCTGGGACACGCTGGCCTTCGACCCCGAACTGAACCTGATGTACGTGGGCACCGGCAACGGCGCGCCGTGGTCGCACAGCAAGCGCAGTCCGGCCGGCGGCGACAACCTGTACCTGGCCTCGATCGTCGCGCTCAACCCGGATACCGGCAAGTATGTCTGGCACTACCAGGAGACCCCGGGCGACAACTGGGACTACACCTCGGCGCAGCCGATGATCCTGGCCGACCTGAAGCTCGACGGGCAGATGCGCAAGGTCATCCTGCACGCGCCCAAGAACGGCTTCTTCTTCGTCATCGACCGCACCAACGGCAAGTTCATCTCGGCAAAGAACTTTGTCGACGTGAACTGGGCCACCGGCTATGACGCCAATGGCCGCCCCATCGAGCGGCCCGAGGCGCGCGCCACCGACAAGCCCTATGACTCGGTCCCCGGGCCGTACGGCGCGCACAACTGGCATCCGATGTCGTTCAACCCGCAGACCGGGCTGGTCTACCTGCCGGCGCAGAACGTGCCGATCAACCTGATGGACGACAAGACCTGGAACTTCAATGAAGGCAAGCCCGGCACCCCGCATGGCAACGTGGGCTGGAACACCGCCAAGTTCCTGAACGCCGAGCCGCCCAAGAGCAAGCCCTTTGGCCGGCTGATCGCCTGGGATCCGGTGCAGCAGAAGGCGGCGTGGACGCAGGAGCATGTGTCGCCGTGGAACGGCGGCACGCTGACCACCGCCGGCAACCTGGTGTTCCAGGGCACCGCCGACGGCCGCTTTGTCGCCTATGACGCGCGCAGCGGCGACAAGCTGTGGGAGTCGCCCACCGGCACCGGCGTGGTGGCGGCGCCGGTCAGCTTCGAGTTGAACGGCAAGCAGTATGTGTCGGTGGCAGTGGGTTGGGGCGGGGTCTACGGGCAGGCCCAGCGCGCCACCAACCGGCAGGGGCCGGGCACGGTCTACACCTTCGCCCTCGGCGGCAAGGCGCCGCTGCCGGCCTTTGCCGAGTACCGCGCCGCCAGGCTGCTGCAGGGCGTGAAATATGACCCGGCGCAGGTCAAGGCGGGCACCGGCCTGTACGTCAGCAACTGCGCCCTGTGCCACGGCGTGCCCGGCGTGGACCGCGGCGGCAATATCCCTAACCTGGGCTATATTGATGCGGCCTATATCGAGAACCTGGACAAGGTGGTTTTCAAGGGGCCGGCGATGGCGCGCGGCATGCCGGACTTTACCGGCAAGCTGACGCCGGACGACGTCGAGAAGATCAAGGCCTTTATCCAGGGAACCGCTGACGCGGTGCGGCCCAAGCCCTGAGGGCTGGGCCGGGCCTCAGTCCTCGGCCTGGAAGCCGGTCGCCTCCACGATCGGCTTCCACGCGGCGCGTTCCAGCTGGATGCGGCGGCGGCCTTCCTGGCCGGGGCGCGCCACCACTTCCAGGCCCAGCGCTTCCAGCTTGGCCACGGTGGCGGCGTTGGCCGAGGCGGCGAGGAACATCTTTTCCACCTGCGCCACCACGTCAGGCTGCGTGCCAGCAGGCACGAACACGCCGTACCAGCTGGTGGCGTGGTCATACTGGCTGAAGCCCTGTTCCTTCATGGTGGGCACTTCGGGCAGCGCCTTGGCGCGGCGCGTACCGCTCACCCCAAGGAAGCGCAGCTTGCCGCCCTTGTACAGCGGCATCATGCTGGCTACGGCATCCCAGCCGATCGACACATTGCCGCTGACCACATCCACCAGCATCGGCGACGCGCCGCGATACGGCGCGGGCGTGATGGCGATGCCTTCGGCCTTGCCCAGTGCCACCGTGCCCAGGTGGCCGGCGCTGCCGATGGTGGCCAGGCCCAGGCTGGCGCCGCCCGGGTTGCGCCTGGCCCAGCTCACGTATTCCTTCATGTTCTGGTAAGGCTGCTGCACGCCGGTCGCGACCGCGGTCGGCACATCGGTCAGCACCGCCGCGGGCACCAGGTCCTTGTCGGCGTCGTATGACAGCTTCTTGTAGGTCAGCGGAAAGATGGTGAACAGGGGCGAGGGGCCGATGAACACGGTCTTGCCATCGGGCCTGGCACGCTTCACGTAGTCGAGCGCCAGGCGCGCCGAGGCTCCGGGGCGGTTTTCGACCACCACCGTGGCGTGGCCGTCCTGGCGCAGTTGCTCGGCATACAGGCGCGCCAGGCTGTCGGCGGCGCCGCCCGGGGCGTAGCCGACAATGATATGCATCGGCTCGGCATCGGCTGCGCCGGCCGGCGCGGTCATGGCGAAGGTGGCGGCGGCGACAGCGGTCATGGCCAGCAGCCGGCGCGTCAATCGGACTTGATGAGTCATGGCAGTCAGGGAACGATGTTGAGAGGGTGTCAGGGCAGGGTGGGCCACTGGCCCGTGAGGTCATGGACCGATTCGTACAAGGCCGCCGCACGCAGCAGCTGCGCGTCACCGCGGAACTGCCCGACCAGCTGCAGCCCGATCGGCAGCCCGTCGCTGCCAAAGCCGCAGGGCAGGCTGATGGCCGGATGTCCCGTCATATTGAACGGCATGGTCCAGGGGAACCAGTTCGCGCGCACATCGGGATAGTCCTGGCCATCGATTTCGATCTGGCCGAACAGGTCTTGCTCCAGTGGCAGTGCGGTGCGTGTGATGGTGGGCATGGCGAGCAGGTCGGCGCGCCCCAGCAGCGCCTGCACGTGCAGGAACAGCTGCGAGCGCTCGAACATCGCCTGCTGGTATTCCACGGCGGTGAAGGCGGCGGCCGATTCCACCTGGCGCACGAAGGTCGGGCTCAGCGCCTCGCGGTGCTGCGCCACGATCGGCGCAAAGCGCGTGCGCCAGACCGTGTGGTTGATCGCACGCCAGATGGGTTCGACGTCGAACCCTTCGCCGCCGAACGGCACCAGTTCGGCGCCTAGCGCGCGCAGCTTGTCCAGGCTGGCCTCGAACGCGCGCGCCACGTCCGCCGACACTGGGCGGCCCGGCGGCGCCAGGCAATACAGGATGCGCCGGCCACGCAAGTCGCCCTGCGGCTGCGCGGCGGCCACGTAGTCGGCGGCGGGCACGCCGATCGACCACGGGTCGCACGCATGCTCGCCGGCCATGGCCTGCAGCATCAGGCCGGTGTCGGCCACCGTGCGCGTGGTCGGCGTCACGTAGGTCTGGTTGCCGAACAGATCCTGCGCCTGGCTGTGCGGAATCACCCCCTGGCTCTGCTTGATGCCCACCACGCCATTGCAGGCGGCAGGAATGCGCGTGGAGCCGCCGCCATCGGTTGCCACCGCCAGCGGCGCGATGCCGCTGGCCACCGCCACCGCGGCGCCGCCGCTGGAGCCGCCACTGGTGCGTGCGGCGTGCCAGGCATTGCGGGTGCGCCCGAATAGCGGCGAATCGGTCAGGCATTTGGAGCCGAATTCCGGCGTGGTGGTCTTGCCGACCAGGATCGCCCCCTGCGCGCGCAGCCGCGCCACCGCCACGGCGTCTTCGGCCGCCACGTTGTCTCGCATCGGCACGGCGCCAAAGGTGGTGCGCACGCCGCGCGTGTTGACGATGTCCTTGGCGGTGAAAGGAATGCCATGCAGCGGGGGCAGCGGCCGGCCGGACATCACTTCCGCTTCCGCCGCGCGCGCCGCGGCCATGGCCTCGTCCGCGCACAGCGTGATAAAGCAGTTCAGCACCGGCTGCAGCCGCTCGGCGCGCGCCAGCACCGCGGCGGTCAGTTCCACCGGCGAGATTTCCTTGCGCCGGATGCGCTGCTGCAGCTCGGCGGCGCTGGCAAGACAAAGCGCTTCGCTCATTGGACGGGCGTCTCCTGAAGATGGCTGCGCGTGCCGGCTTCGGCGCGCGCAGGCGTGATGGCGATAAGCTGGAACAGGCATATTACAACCGGCCCGGGCACGCGGGGATTATCGCCGCGAGGTGCCATCGGCGAGGAAGCGTTCGGCAAGCTCAGGGATGCACTGCCGTCGTCTCGCGGCGCGTCACCGCTCAGGGGCACGCCGGGATGCCAGGTACGCCTGCAGGCCGTCTGCCGGCAAGGCGCGTGAATACAGCCACCCCTGGCCGAACTGCGCGCCGCGCTCGCGCAGGAAGCGCGCCTGGTCTTCATGCTCGATGCCCTCGGCCACGACCTCGAAGCCCAGCGCCTCGGCCATGGCGATGATGTGCGGCGCCACGGTGCTGGATGCTGCCTCGCGGCCGATGGTGTCGATGAAGGACTTGTCGATCTTCAACACATCGACCTTGAATACCTGCAGGTAGGACAGGCTGGAGTAGCCGGTGCCGAAGTCGTCGATGTAGATCGGATGCCCGGCATCGCGGAAGGCCTGGATCACTTCGAGCGCGGTCTCGGCGTGCAGGAAGCTGCGTTCAGTGATCTCGATGCGGATCTGCCGGGGCGCGATCCCGGTGCCCTGCAGGCGCGCGGTAAGCACGTCGAGAAAACGCGGCGAGCTGACATCGTCCGCGCAAACATTGATCGACACATAGAAGCCGGGCCTGGCGCGCAGCAGCGGGCCCAGCTCCGCGATGGCGCGGTCGAGCACGTGGTCAGTGATCTGCGGCATCAGCCCGGTCTGCTCCGCCAGCGTGATCAGCAGGTCGGGCGGCACCGGCTGGCCGTCGCGCTTCCAGCGCAGCAGCGCCTCCGCGCCCACGCAGCGGCCATCTTCCAGCGCGACGATCGGCTGGTAGTGCACCTCCAGCCGGCGGCGGCGCACGGCGTTGCGCAGCGCGCCCTCCATGGTCAGGCGGCGCGACATGGCGCGAAACACCAGCGCGGCCAGCAGCACGCCGATCGCCAGCCCCGCCACGACGAAAGAGCCTACCAGCATCGGCCAGGTGGCCAGCAGCCCGGTGGGCGGTGCCAGGGCCACGGCCGCGAACGGAATCCGGGGGGAACGGCGCACGGAACTGCCGGGATTGTCGAGTTCGTCGGCGCCGTTGGCATTGCGCTGGTATTCGCGCGCCATCTGCGCCACGTCGGAGCCGGTGGTGGTGGCGATGAAGACGCCCGTGGCAGTATTGACTGCGCCTATGTACCGGCCATCGAGCTCGACGATGTCGACGAATGACTTGGGGTCGACCGATACGTAATGGCCGTGGCGCCCTACCAGCATGGAAGGGCCGGGCGCGCCAAACGGGTTGTCGAGGTCGAACCAGTATTCGAAGCCCTGAGTGTCGCGCCAGTCCGGCTCGGGCAATGTCATATGCCGCCGGAAGACGTCGCCCAGCAGTGCCGAGCACAAGCGGTAATTGCCGGCATAGCGCCCGGTATCGCGCAGGTGGTGGAAGGTGAAGGTGATGCGCCGCAGGCTGGCCAGGTTGCCGTCGGAGCAGGGCGCGTCGGGCAGGCCTTCCATTTCGTGCAGCGCGCCAGTGGCGTCTGCCATGACCATCTCCATGCGGGCGACGGCAGCATTGGCAAACATCTGCAGTTGCGCCACCTCGCGCCGGGCGACCTCCTCTTCGGCCACGCGCATGCTGGCCGCAATCGGCAAGACGGCCGCGGCAAACGCGAGTATCACTGCCATCGCAAGGAACAAAGGCCGCTTCATGGGTGTCCTGTCAGCCATGCATTGTCGAAGGGTACGGGTACTACGCGCCCTCGCTGCTGCGCAGCACGCGCCATCGCCGCGCGTATTCAGATTCTTCCAGCAAAGCGATGAATTCTTTCGTGCGCCGCGTAATAAGGCAAGCATGACTTGCGCAATGCCGGCAGAATCCGGAAAGTAGGGGGCAAGACTGCCCGCATAGAGGACCTGGCCCATGACCACCGCCCCATTTGCAAGACAAGCACCATCGGCCCGGCTTGCCGCCCGGCGCATCGACGGCCGGCACAGGCCGGCCGTGATCCCGGGCAACGGCTGAGGGGGGCGCATGGCGCTGGTGCTGCTGATCGCGCTGCCCCTGCTGGCCGCGGCGCTGGCGTGGTTGATCGGCATGCGGACCGCGCGCTTGCTGGCGCCTGTCGTCATCGGTTTGCCGCTGGCAGCGCTGGTGCTGCTGCTGAGCCTGCGCGGCGCGGTCTTCGAACCGCCGGGACATGCGCTGGGCTGGCGCGTGGCGTGGCTGCCGCAGCTCGGGCTGGACCTGTCGCTGCGGCTGGATGGCCTGTCGTTCCTGTTTGCGCTGCTGGTGCTGGGCGTGGGCCTGCTGGTGATCCTGTACGCGCGCTACTACCTCGCGCGCAATGAATCCGCGGTGCGCTTCTTCTGCCTGCTGCTGCTGTTCATGGCGGCCATGCTGGGCGTGGTGCTGGCCGGCAACCTGCTGTTGCTGGTGGTGTTCTGGGAGCTGACCAGCATCCTCTCGTTCCTGCTGATCGGCTTCTGGTCATGGCGCACCGATGCGCGCCAGGGCGCGCGCATGGCGCTGGCGGTCACGGGCGGCGGCGGGCTGGCGCTGCTGGCTGGGGTGCTGCTGCTGGGCCATATCTGCGGCAGCTTCGAGCTGTCCGAGGTGCTCGCGCAGGCCGGCAAGGTGCAGCACCACCCGCTATACCTGCCGATGCTGGTGCTGGTCCTGCTGGCGGTCTTCACCAAGTCAGCGCAGTTCCCGTTCAGCTTCTGGCTGCCCCATGCCATGGCAGCGCCCACGCCGGTCTCGGCTTACCTGCACTCGGCCACCATGGTCAAGGCCGGCGTGTTCCTGCTGGCGCGGCTCTATCCGGTGCTGGACGGCACCAACAGCTGGTTCTACCTGGTCAGCATGACGGGGCTGGCCACGCTGATCGTAGGCGCTGGCCTGGCGCTGCTGCAGCGGGACCTGAAAGGGCTGCTGGCTTATTCCACCATCAGCCACCTGGGCCTGATCACGCTGCTGTTCGGGCTCGATACCCAGCTCAGCACGGTGGCGGCCATCTTCCATATCATCAACCACGCGGTGTTCAAGGCGTCGCTGTTCATGGCGGCCGGCATCATCGACCATGAAACCGGCACGCGCGACCTGGACCGCCTGCACGGGCTGGCGCGCTATATGCCGCACACCGCGGTGCTGGCGATCGTGGCATCGCTGTCGATGGCGGGGGTGCCGTTGTTCAACGGCTTCCTCAGCAAGGAAATGTTCTTCGGCGAGACCCTGGCGCAGGGCCTGCTGGGCGACTTCAACTGGGTGATCCCGACCGCGGCGACGCTGGCGGGGGCGCTGACGATGGCCTATTCGCTGCGCTTTATCTACGGCGTGTTCTTCGGCGCCCGGCAGCCCGACGTGCCCCACTACCCGCCGCACGAGCCGCCGCGCTTCATGAAGGTGCCGGTGGAGTTCCTGGTGGTGATCTGCCTGGTGGTCGGTCTGGTGCCGGCCTATACGGTTGGCGACCTGCTGGCGGCGGCTTCGCTGGCCACGCTGCGCGCGCCCCTGCCGGAGTACAGCCTGAACCTGTGGCACGGGGTCAACCTGCCGCTGCTGATGAGCCTGGTGTCGATGGGCGGGGGCGCGGCGCTGTTCTTCCTGCGCCGCGACGCGCTGCGGCGCCTGCAACACGCGATCAGCCACCTGAGCGCGCGCCAGTCATTCGAGCATGGCATGCATGCGCTGGAACGCTTTGCCGCGGCCGTCACGCGCTGGCTGGAGAACGGCTCGCTGCAGACCTATGTCGCCTGGATGCTGCTGGCGCTGCTGGCCGTGCCGGCATACTTCCTGGCTGACCTGGAATGGCTCGGTGGCAGCGTGCCGGCGGGCGCCATCGACCTGATCGGCGCCGCCACGCTGGCGCTGCTCGGGCTGTGCGCGGTGGGCGTGGTGGTGACGCACCGCCAGCGGCTGTTCGCGCTGGTGCTGCTGGGCGGCTGCGGGTTGATGGTGTCGATGGCATTCCTGCGGTTCTCCGCACCGGACCTGGCGCTGACGCAGATCTCGGTGGAGGTGGTGACGATCCTGCTGCTGGTGCTGGCGCTGTTCTACCTGCCGCGCGAGACGCCGGAGCGCGCCGGGGCGGCGCGCCGCGGGCGGGATTTGGTGCTGGCGCTTGGCGGCGGCACCTTGCTGGCGATGGCGGCCTACGCCGTGATGACGCGGCCCTATGACCCGGTGTCTGCCTTCTACATCGACCAGTCCGTGCCGGGCGGCGGCGGGCACAACGTGGTCAACGTGCTGCTGGTGGATTTCCGGGGCTTCGACACCATGGGCGAGATCTGCGTGCTGCTGATCGCAGGGCTGGCGGTGCAGGCGCTGCTCAAGGGCATGCGGCTGGACACGCCGTCGGCAGCGCCCGATGGCCTGCCGTGGACCAGCCAGGCGCATCCGCTGCTGCTGGCCATGCTGGCGCGGCTGATGCTGCCGCTGACGCTGCTGGTGGCGGTCTATATCCTGCTGCGCGGGCACAACCTGCCGGGCGGCGGCTTTGTCGCGGCGCTAATCACCTCGGTGGCGCTGCTGCTGCAGTACGTTGCCAGCGGCGTGCGCTGGACCGAAGCGCGCATTGCGCCGGACTATCGCGCCATTGCCGGCGCGGGCATCCTGCTGGCGGGCCTGACCGGGCTGGGCAGCCTGGCCTTCGGCTATCCGTTCCTGACCACTGCCTTCGGGCATTTCCACATACCTGGCATCGGCGAGGTGGAGCTGGCCACGGCGATGATCTTTGACCTGGGAGTCTTCTGCACTGTGACGGGAACCACGCTGGTGATCGTATCGCACCTGGGTGTGCGCAACCTGCCGCCGGCACAGGCCGCGGAGGACGCCTGATGGCCGCGCTCTACGCCATCACCATCGGCATCCTGGCCGCGGGCGGCATCTACCTGCTGCTGCGCGAGCGCGTCTTCACCGTGGTGCTGGGGCTGACGCTGCTGTCGTATGCGGTCAGCCTGTTCCTGCTGGGCATGGGGCGCCTGTCGATCGGCCGGCCGCCGGTGATCGTGGCGGGCGCCAGCTACGCCGACCCTTTGCCCCAGGCGCTGGTGCTGACCGCCATCGTGATCGCGTTCGGCATGACGGCGTTCGCGGTGGTGCTGGCGCTGCGCTCGCTGGGGCTGACTGGCAGCGACCATGTCGACGCCGCCGGCCAGCCGGAGGGGCGCGATCCCGATGGCGGCAATCAGGAGCCGCGGCCATGAACCACGCCGTGCTGCTGCCCATCCTGATCCCCATGTTTGCCGGTGCGCTGTTGACCGCGATGCCGGCCCAGCGGCTGCGCGCGCAGCGCATCGTCTGCGCCGTGGCCACGCTCTTGCTGGCGCCAGTGGCGGTGCACCTGCTGCGCCAGGCGGCTACCGGCGAGATTGCGGTCTATGCGATGGGCAACTGGTCCGCCCCGTTCGGCATCGTGCTGCAGATGGACCGCACCGGCGCGATGATGCTGGCCCTGACCGTGGTGCTGGCCGTCGCCGCGCTGGCAGCGGCGGGAGAGGGCACCGCCCGGCAGGGCCGGCATTTCCATGCGCTGTTCCAGTTCCAGCTGATGGGCCTGAACGGCGCCTTCCTGGCGGGCGACCTGTTCAACCTGTTCGTCTTCTTCGAGATCCTGCTGATCGCGTCCTATGCACTGCTGGTGCATGGGGCAGGGCGGGCGCGCATCGGCGCCGGGCTGCACTATGTGATCCTGAACCTGGTGGCGTCGTCGTTCTTCCTGGTGGCGGTCGGCGTGCTGTACGGGCTGTCGGGCACGCTGAACATGGCGCACCTCGGCCTGCGCCTGGCCGGCCTGCCGGCCCAGGACCTGCCGCTGGCGGTGGCTGCCGGCGCCATGCTGATGCTGGTCTTTGCGCTGAAGGCGGCGTTGTTCCCGCTGTATTTCTGGCTGCCGCGCGCCTACGCCAGCGCCACCGGCCCGGTTGCAGCGCTGTTTGCCATCATGACCAAGGTCGGCATCTACGCGATGCTGCGTTGCGATGCGCTGATCTTCGGCGGCCCGCAGGGGCTGCTGGGGCCATTCCTGCATGACTGGGTGTTCGTGCTGGCGCTGGTCACGCTGGCGGTCGGCGCGCTGGGCGCGGTCGCTGCTGGCACGCTGCGCGCGATGACCAGCTACCTGGTGGTGACATCGGTCGGGTTGCTGGCCGCCTGCGTATCGATGCAGACGCAAGCCGGCTGGGCCGCGGCGATGTTCTACCTGCTCAGCACCACGCTGTGTACCGCCGCGCTGTTCCTGCTGGCCGACGCGCTGGAGCCGGAGCCGGCGCGCGAGGACGGGCCCCCGGTCAGTGCCTCGCGGCTGGCCGGGCTGCTGTACCTGGTGGGCGTGGTGGCAGCGGTGGGGCTGCCGCCGCTGTCGGGCTTCCTCGGCAAGCTCATGGTCCTGCGCGCGACCCCGGCGCCGTGGGTGCCGGCGCTGTGGCCCGCGGTGCTGGTGTCGGGCCTGCTGCTGCTGATTGCCGTGTCCCGCACCGGCACGCGGCTGCTGTGGCGGCTGCCGCATGATGCGGAGCGCGTGCCGGAAGGGGATGAATACCTCGACGAAGACCATCCCGGCGCGGCACGCGTGCGCGTGCGGCCCGACGCGCGCAAGCTGGCCTGCTGCGCACTGCTGCTGGCGGGCAATGTCGCGCTGACGGTATGCGCGCGGCCGGTCAGCGACTATGTGGCCGACGCGGCGGCGCAGCTGCTGGACCGCGCCGCCTATCTCCGGGCAGTGCTGCCCGGGCAGCCGGGGTAAGCCATGCTGCAGCGCCTGCTTCCCCATCCCTGGCTGAGCCTGATCCTGATGATCATGTGGCTGCTGCTGACCAACAGCCTGGCCCCCGGGCACTGGCTGCTGGGGGCACTGCTGGGCTGGGCCATCGGCCGGCTGGCCGACCGCTGGCTGGTGCTGGGCGCGTTCCGCCTGTCGCGGCCCGACCTGATCCTGCGGCTCAGCATCCATGTGCTGTTCGATATCGTGAAAGCCAACGTGGAAGTGGCCATCATGGTGCTGGGCCCCACCGCGCGCCTGCGCCCCGCCTTTATCGTGGTGCCGCTCGATGTCGAGCACGAACTCGCCACCACCGCACTGATCAGCATCGTCTCGCTCAGCCCCGGCACGCTGTGCGCAGAGCTGAGCGATGACCGCCGCGCCTTGCTCGTGCACGTGCTGGACCTGGAGGAAGAGGCCGCGCTGGTCGAGCTCATCAAGTCGCGCTATGAAACCCCGCTCAAGGAGATCTTCCAATGCTTGCCATCGTGATACCGGTCTGCCTGGTGATCCTGGGCCTCGCCTTCCTGCTGACCCTGGCGCGGCTGCTGCGCGGACCCAGCCTGCCGGACCGCATCGTGGCACTGGACACGCTGAATATCAACGCCATCGCGCTGATCGTGGTGCTCGGCATCAGCCTGGATTCGGCACTGTTCTTCGAGGCCGCGCTGCTGATCGCGGTGATGGGCTTCGTCGGCACCGTGGCGCTGTCCAAGTACCTGCAGCGCGGCGACATCATCGAATATTAGGGAGCGCCAGATGCTGCATCCTGTTGCGGAATTCATCGTGTGCGCGCTGCTGCTGGTGGGCAGCGTGTTCATGCTGGTCGGGGCGATCGGGCTGTTCCGGCTGCCGGACTTCTTCATGCGGCTGCATGGGCCGACCAAGTCGACCACGCTGGGCGTGGGCGGGGTGGTGCTGGCCTCGGTGGCGTACTTCAGCTTCCGGGGCGATGCCAGCCTGCATGAGCTGCTGGTGACCGCCTTCCTGTTCCTGACCGCGCCGATCAGCGCCCACATGCTGGCCAAGGCCGCGCTGCAGCGCCAGCTGCCGGTGGATCCGCGCACGCGCGGCAGCGGCTGGATGCCGCGCATCCGCGATTAGGGCCGCGACGCGCAAACCCGACCAACCCAAAGGAGACCAAGCCATGCCAACCCCGCAAGATCCGCGCCTTGGTGCCTGCTGCTACCTGCTGCACATGCTGCTGCAGCGCACCGAGATGACCCGGCCCGGGTTCCTCGATCAACTCATCCGCGGCGTCACGGCCGACCGGGATGGCATGCCGCAGGACGCGCCAGGCCGCGAGGACGCGCTGCCGGTGTTCGAAGAGACACTGCGCATGCTGACTTCTGCCAGTGACCAGCTGAAGGAAGCAGCCTCCCGGGCATAAGACGTTCTGGCCGCCACGGTTTACTTTCTCCGCAATGTGTCCTACACCCAGTCAGGCGATGCCGGCAACTTCCACGCCAGGGCAGGGGGTTTCATGGACTTGCAACACTCGGACAAAGTCTTCGCGGGCGCGATTCCCGAAGTCTATGAGGCCTTGATGGTGCCGATGATCTTTGCGCCATACGCTGCCGACATGGCTGCCCGCATCGCCGCGCTGCACCCCCGGCGGGTGCTGGAACTGGCCGCCGGCACCGGCGTGCTGACCCGGGAAATCGCCGGGCAGCTGCCGGCCGATACCATGATCGTTGCCACCGACCTCAACGCGCCGATGCTGGCGCGGGCGGAGCAGGCCGGCACCAGCCGCCCGGTGCAGTGGCGCGAGGCCGACGCCATGGCGCTGCCGTTTGCCGATGCCAGCTTCGACATGGTCGCCTGCCAGTTTGGCGTGATGTTCTTCCCGGACAAGGGCCGCGCCTTCGCCGAAGCCCGCCGCGTGCTGGTGCCGGGCGGCACGCTGATCTTCAATGTCTGGGACCGGCTGGAATTCAACGCCTTTGCCCGCGATGTCACCGGGGCACTCGCCACGCTGTTTCCCGACGCGCCGCCCGAGTTCATGGCCCGCGTCCCGCATGGTTACCACAGCCAGGCCACCATCGAGCAGGATCTGCGCCTGGGCGGATTCCAGTCATCCCCGGTCTTTGAAACCGTCGCGGCAACCAGCCGCGCCAGCGCCGCCCGCATCCCGGCGGTGGCATTCTGCCAGGGCACGCCGTTGCGCGCCGACCTGGAGCGGCGCGGGCCGGATGCGCTCGGCCGGGCAACCGACCACTGCGAACAGGCATTCCTGAAGGCTTACGGCGCGGGTCCACTGGCCGTGCCGATGC
This sequence comes from Cupriavidus sp. GW823-FHT06D04, assembly GCF_058795055.1. Lineage (NCBI taxonomy): Bacteria > Pseudomonadati > Pseudomonadota > Betaproteobacteria > Burkholderiales > Burkholderiaceae > Cupriavidus > Cupriavidus sp. GW823-FHT06D04. Next base: position 21,407 of record NZ_JBXAHL010000033.1, read on the forward strand.
AGGCGCATGTGGTGATGGTAACGGCGCCCGCCGGGTAAAGCTGCCCCGGCAGTTCGCCGCGGCGCCACCCGGGCGGTGGCCTGGCTGCAGCGGTTGGCTTGAGACAGCATGGATCGTCGGCTACCATCAGCGCGGCGCGGTCCGGATTCCCTGGCGCGCACTGTCGGACGATGACTACGATGCCCCTTGTACGACGCGTGCTCGCGATCGGTCTGCTCTTAGGTTCGCTGTCAGGATGCGATTTCCTGCGCGGCTATGCTGAAGGCGAATCCGCGGTCATGCGGGACTTCAGGGCCGGGGATCGAGCCGACGACCTCGGCGCGGCACGCTTTGTCTTCGATGACTTCGGCGGCCTGAGCACCGATACCCTGGAAACCAATGCGCTGCCGTGGAAGCTGGCAACGACCGCGCTGCTGCTGGCCGGCGGCCCCGGCGTTCCGGTCACCCAGGACGCCTTGCGCCGGGCGCTGCACGAGTTCGGCTTTATCTATCCCGATGCGGTCCGCAACTGGCCGCGCCAGCAACAGCCCAGGTTCGACAAGCCCCTGGGCGTGGTCAGCGGAATGATCGGCCGGGATATCCCGAAGATCCGCCTGGAGGTGTCCAACCTGGGATGTGCATCGTGTCATGCGGGCATCACCTACGGCAAGGACGGGCATCCCACCAACGATGTCTGGCTGGGGCTGCCGAATACCTCGCTCAACCTCGATGCCTTCGTCGCCGCGGTCTATCAGGCGGTCAAGCGGGTGAAATCCGATCCGGAAACGCTCCTCTCAGCCATCCACCAGCTTTACCCCGACACCAGCAAGGAGGAACTGGATACCATCCGGAGATTCGTCTGGCCGCGGCTGGTGAAACGGGTGGCGGAACTCGAAGCCAGCGGTGACGAGCCACTGCCGTTCAGCAACGGCGCGGCTGGCAGCACCAATGGCGTCGCGGCACTCAAGTTCCAGTTTCATCTGCTCTCAGCGGGCACGGCCGCCAGTGGTTCCACCTCGATTCCGGAACTGGGCTACCGCAGGCTGCGCTCATCGCTGCTCTACGACGGCGTCTATACCAGCAAGGGCGCGCCGCGCTTTGCGCCGGTAGCGCCCGGTGCCGCCGATGATGCCGGGCGGCTGGCGCATATCGTGGCCTTCTTCACCGTGCCGACCATGGGAATGCCGCCGGATCGCGCCGGCCGCGCCATTCCGCAGGTGGAAGACGTCATGCGATTCATGGCGGGCTACACGCCGCCGCCGTTTCCGGGCCCGATTGACCGCCCCCGCGCCGCGCGCGGCCGCGCCGTCTTTGATGCCCATTGTGCCCAGTGCCACGGCAGCTACAGCCAGGACACGGAGCGCCCGCGCCTTGTAAGCTTCCCCAACCGGTTGGTGGCACAGGCGGATATCGGTACTGACCCGACGCGCTGGCAAGCGATCGATCCCGGCCTGCTGCAAGCCATCTCGCGCTCCGAGCTGGGCAAGCATATCGACGCGGCAAACACCGGAGGCTATGTCGCGCCCATTCTCTCCGGCGTGTGGGCGACGGCCCCGTACCTTCATAACGGCTCCGTGCCCACGCTCTGGCATCTGATGCATCCGCAGGCGCGGCCCAGGCGCTTCTGGGTCGGCGGTCATGCACTGGACTACGGCAAGCTGGGCATCGCCGGCAAGCTCGATGCGAACGGCACCTGGGCCTATCCGGGCAGCTACCAGCCGTGGTCGAAACCCGTGCTCTACGACACGGCGACAGCGGGGCGCGACAATCGCGGCCATGAACAGGCGTTCTCGACCCTTGCCGAAAGCGACAAGGATGCGCTGCTGGAATTCCTGAAGCTGCTTTAGCCTTGTGCGTTGCCCGGGTCAGACTGAACGGCTTACGATGCCCCCTTCGTCAGCTTGACCCGGCTGAAGGCCCGGCAGTAGCATCAGCTCAGCGCAACCAGGATGGAGCGCAGAAGATGATTGTCGATCTCTCTCATGTGTTCCACGACGGGATGCCTGGCGTCCTCTTCAAGCGCGAAACCGGTGAAGCGGTCGAGTTGACCGCGCATATCCGGCCGTTCATGACGCATGCGCAATCAGGCTGGCACTACGAGGGCAAAGCCTCGTTCGAGATTTCCGAGGTGGCGTTCCAGACATCCGTCGGCACCAAGCTGGATGCGCCCCGTCACCGCTTCGAAGGCGCGGAAGACATTGCTGCCCTCGATCTCAGCCGGCTGGTGCTTGACGGCGTGGTCATCGATGCCCGCCACGCGACCCCCGGGCAACAACTGGCGTGGAATGACCTGCAGTTTCCCGAGCTCCTCGCAGGCCGGGCTGTGTTGGTGAATTTCGACTGGGATCGCCATTGGGGAACGGAGATCTATCGATCGCACCCGTTTGTCTCACGCGACGTGATAGACCGGCTCTGCGATGCGGGCATTTCCATGTTCGGGGTGGATTGCGCGAACGTCGACTCCACCCAGGACCCGGAACGCCCGGCCCATACCCGGTTGCTGGGACGAGGCATCCTGATCGTCGAGAACCTCACCGGACTGTCGCGCTTGCATGGCGTGCCGTTTCGCTTCTTTTCCATCCCCCTGAAGGCGCGAGACGCGGCGGCTTTCCCCGTCCGCGCTTTCGCCGAGGTGCGCGAACACGCATAGCCAGGACCGCGCCCCGGGTAAGGGCCGCAAGCGTCGTTGGTTCAGGATGCTTGCACCAACTCTGCGGCGGGGAGTCTTGCGCTTCGCGGGATGCCCCGGACCGGCACCGGCCCAAAGCGCATGATGTTCACGAGCCGGTTTCCGCGCGGCAAGCGCTGGCTTTCGGCAAGCATGGCGGCATGGCCAGGTGAATCGGCCAGCGCCGACATCGGCACGCCGGCAAAGCCCCTGGCGGTCATGGCCAGCCAGAACCGGTACCAGCGGCGCCCGATGTCAAAGCTCGTGACGTCGGGTGGGGCATGAATCAGGACGATCCGGGCCGCGCTTTTCACTTTTGCGCTTTCCGATGTCAGCAGGCGGGTCAGCGAAAGCGCCGAGAGCAGCCGGACCACACGGGGTCTCAGCGCAATCGACGCACCCCAGGCTTCCCACTGCGACAGTGCCATGCATTCGGCCGAAAGCCCGTCGCGCGGCCAGCCCGGATCGTGCGGTGACAAGCGCAGCCAGTGATGGAGCTCCTCGGCAAACCGTGGGTCATTCAATCCCGCAGCCGCGGCGTCGTCATACCAATTGGCGATTTGCGCCGTGCTGTTCTCGCTCGCCAGCGTGACGAACTCCGCGTGGGCCGCAGCGCATTCGCCCAACGACTTGATCTGCGGCGGGGTCGCACGGAGAAACTTGCCTCGATAGGCGCGGCGTGCGTCCACGAAGGCGTCAAGGGGATCCGGGCTCGCACCTGATGTGATCAGGCCAGATGCGGCCGGGCGCAGGCCCTGGGTAGCGGGCGGGTAGGGCAGGCCGGAGACCTCTGGCTGCGTAAGCCCCAACCCAAGCGTGGACAGCGCGATGGCCATGCCTTCCCAGGCCATGCCCAGGGCGATCTGGTTGTCCCGCCCGGTGGGGTCGCCCACGGCTAGCCATCGAGCAGGGTCTTCAAACAGTTCAACCTTGTCGCCGGCAAAGCGCCAGCGAGCGGGCTGGATATTGTGCGCGCTGGGAGCGCGGCCAGCCTGCGCAACGAGGGTGAGTTGCTGATCGCGCGTAAGCATATCGCTAGATGGCTTTCCTGAAGAGATGCAGTTGATGCAGTACCGTGGCCCCCATTTTCTCCATTTGCTTCAGGCTGGCGCCGTTCGAGTCCGACACCCAGCTGATGCCCAGATGCGAGTATCCGGCACCCCGCATCGCCTTGAGCAGATGGTGCAGCATGACGCCATTGACGCCGCGGCTGTGGTAGTCCCTGCGCACGGAAAAAAAGATGATCGCCGCACGCTTGCGGCTGGCGCGGAACCTGATCAGATGCCAGAGCGTGGACAGCTTCAGGCGGAAGCCGGTGGCGCGCAGAAACGGATTGAGGTCCGGCACGCACAGCAGTACCCCGATCGGTTCCCCGTTGAAATAAGCGGTATAGGACAGGCGCTCGTCGATGATCCACATCATGCCGGCGCAGGGAAACAGGAATTCCTCCTCCGTCAGCGGCACGAACATCGGGTTGCTGGCAAAGCCATCGTTCAGCACAGCGCATGCTTCCAGCAGGCGCCGGTCAAAGCCGCGCCGCCGGATCGGCTCGAATTGCCAGGCGGGATCATCCAGCAGCGCGCGTTGCTTGCTCCCGATCAACTGCTGCGGATCGTAGCTGCGCACGTCGAGCTCGAACGTGCGCATCGGAAAGAACGGCTCGAAGCCGCATGCCTGGAGCAGCCTGGCAATATGCGGCGGCGTATATTCCTGGTAGGTGTATGGCGGATGCTCGAAGCCCTCGGTGACGATGCCGATCATCTGCGTGATCGTCAGGTTGAAACTGCCAGCTAGTTCGTCACAGCCGTTGTGCTTCACCCAGCCCGCCGCCGCGTCGAGCAGCGCTTGCGCGACCTCCACGTCATCGACGCAGTCGAACATGCCGAAGTAGCCGCGCTTCTGGCCGTATTGCTGATTGAATGCATCATGGATATGGGCCAGGATACGGCCCACGATCCGTCCGTCCCGATGGGCGGTGAACCAGGTGCGGCGCGCAAACTGCCGGAACAGCGGGTTCTTCGCCGGGTCCAGCGCGCGCGCAAGATCCCCCTTCATCGGCGAGACAAAATGGGTATCACGGCCATAGCAGGCGAAGGGCGCCTCGAAGAACGCGTCGAAATCGCCTTCACGCAGCACTGTTGTCATGCGGCCTCCCGCTGCCCGAGATGGCGCGCCAGCCGCAGGATCACCGCCGCGCGCAGCTCGCCGATGGCCGCGTTGGCGCCTTGCGGCAGGTTCAGCAGCACCACCTGCGCGGGCTGGCGCGCGATCAGCAGGGCATGGGTCATTTCGTGGCGCTCGAGCAGGTCTACCAGTTGCTCCGCTGCCTCGACCCGATCGCCTTCCCGGAGCCTGGCCCACGCGCGGGCGTCGCCGATCGACACGGGCTCACGCCGTCTTCCTGCCAGGTCGAACAGCGCGCCCAGGGCGTAATCAGCAAGCTCCGCGTTGCCGAGCACCACATGGTCTGCGGTCTGCGGCAGGCGCCTGAGCGAATGCAGGAAACCCTCTGGCGTATCCAGCCGGGCATGGAGCAGCCAGCGCAAGAAGGCATTGCCATCGCCCGCCAGTGAAACGGCGCGAATGCGGACAAAAATGGCGGTCAGCAGCACCCAGGCGATGGCAACTGGCATGCCGCGCAGGCCAGCCTCGGCGAAGCCCGGGCCGGGCCCGCGCGAAGCCAGCGCCATCACGCTGGCCAGCACGACGGCGAAGAGCAGGGCGGCTGCGATATGCGCGAGCAGCCCGCGCACGACCCGCTGCGATTCCGACAGCTTCAGGAACACATAGACGAATGCCAACGCCCCAAGCGCCCCCAGGCGAACCGGCACATGGCCGAGCTCCTCGCGGAAGTCTGTGGCCGCGAGCGGGACGGCCAGGGCCACGACCACCACCACCGCCCGGGCCAGGCGTTCCTCGTTGTCGGACAGCTCGGCATCGCGCAGCCACAGCAGGAACCAGCCATTGCTTGCCGTGACCACGGCGAAGCACCCAAGGAACGCCAGCAACAGCGGCGTATTGTTCGACAGATCGGTAAAGAGATTGATGACGAAGAACACCACCGATACGCCCAGCGCCAGCAGCTTCAGCCCCAACGGGTGGTGGCGCCGCACCAGGTGCTCGGCAAACAGGGTCATGGCAATGGGCAGCAAGGTTGCCGCCGCAAACACCAGCTGCGCCAGCAGCGTACCGCCAAACAGCCAGGAAAAGCCCCGGACTGCCAGCAGCGCCGTCAGCACCCCGAACAGGAACAGGCCCGTGCCGGCCCCGGCCTCGCGCCGCGACCAAAGGAAATGCAGGTAGAGCCCGCAGCCCACCGCGCCGAGCCAGGTAACGGCCACATCGCTTGCCAGGGCGTCAATCACGCGTCAGCCCTCATCTCGCATCAACCTCGCCATGAAGCGCCGTACCAGCGCGCGCACGGCCCATGCCGTCAGCACATTGCGCGGCGTTTCGACACGCATGCTCCAGGGATTGAAGAAATAGCCGCGCACACCGGCCAGCTGCGGCCGGCCGAGCACCAGCTTGATCGCTTCGAACGCCATCAGATTGCCGGTGGTGATCACCATCGGCGCAAACGACATGCGCTTGCGCTTGCCGGTCAGCAGATCCTTGGCGATGCCAAGCTCCACATGCCGGACGGAACTCGAGTTGACCATCACATATTCCAGTTCCTTGCCCAGGCATTCCTGCCTGACCTCCGCCGTCAGGGACTTCCAGTCCATGCCGGCCGTGGGATAGGCAAGACGCTCCTCGGGCCGGGGATCTTGCGGCCGGACGACCGTGACGGAGGGCAGGGGAGCGGTATAGGCGTCGATAACGGTCGCACCATGCTCCCGCGCCTTGCGATAGAGCGCGATGCCCGTGGCCATGTCATCCATGCCGTTGACCACGATCTTGTATCGGCTCAGCAGTTCATCGAGCTTGTCGGTCCACTCCGCGCCGAAGGTCTCGATGGCAAGTTCCGGGTTGATGCGCCGGATCTGCGCCACGGTGGCCTCGACCTTGTTCACGCCAACGGTATCCAGGCTGGCAAACACCTGGCGGTTCAGATTCGACACGTCGAACGCATCGAAGTCCGCCAGCGCGAAGCCGCCAATGCCCACCCGTGCCAGCGCCTGCAGGCAGGCGCCGCCCATGCCGCCGACACCGCAGATCAGCACCCGTGCACTGCGCAATTGCTGCTGTTCCGCGTCGGTGACGAAGCCGATGTTGCGGGTGGTGAATTCCTCGTATGAAAAGGGTGGAATCATTGGCTTTTCCTTGCGCGCAGGACTCCCATCGGCTCGCGCTGATTCAGCCAGTGGAACAATGGCAGGACGATCCGCCCGACAGCCAGGAACGCAATCTGATAAAGGATGGCGGGCAGGGAGTCCCGAGGGACTTCCCGCAACAGGTATTTCCGCGCGCTGGCCAGGTCCAGGCAGGCGATCTGCAGGAAATCGTCGCCGCGCTGGTAATCAAGTTCCCGCTGGCAGAGTTCGTTGGCGCGCTCATCCCGATGCTTCGGCGCCTGGTCGAACGTCTTCTTGAGATTGTCCGAGCCGCCCGTATAGGCATCGGTAATCACGAAGCGCGCTTCGTCAAATCCCGCCGCCCGGTCAACCCCAAAGACATGCCGATGCGATTTCATGATCTCGCGGGCCACGCTCAGGTGTTCAAAGCTGCGCCGCGACGGCTCAAAGGGATTGGGATAGGCCGTGACAAAGACCTCGGCAACCTTGCCAATAATGGCCGGCACCTGGGTCACATTGCTGATCCAGATCGGGCGCAGGCCGCGGCGGAAGAAAAGCAGGATGCAGGTCAGCCCGTACAGCACCCAGGACAGTCCTTGCGTGCGATAGCCCGGATCGACCATGACCAGCCCCAGGTGAATCGCCTCAGCCGGCCGGCCCTTGATCTCGATCGGCATGACCGACAGCGCATTGAACGCAATCGCCTGGCCGCTGTCCCGGTCATAAAGCAGCGTGATTACGGCCCGCCGCAGTCTTTCAGGGTCGCCGGAAAGCACCCCGTAATCGAGATCCTTGCCGATTCCCCGCTGAACGATGCCGCGCATCTCGGCCAGCATGGCTTCGAGCTGCTGCGCGTCCATCCACAGGCCGGGCCGCTCGACGACTCGGATCCGGACGGACCGGCTGGCCTTCAGGCTCAGGTCCAGGTAGCGCAGCCGCTGTCGAAAACGCCCGATGAATTTGAACATGCAGGTTTGGCTGGTGCCTTGTTCTTGTTTGGCCGGACTGGGAGGCAAGTGTGGATTGGAGCATATAACAGCCAGTCTATGGTGTCACGGGCGTGGCCACGGGAAGAAGGCCGACAGCTGGCCAGTTTTGGTAAGGGGTACGACATTTCTATTTGGCTCAAGTACGACATTACTATTTGGGCCTAACAAACGAATTTCGCAGAATGTATATTATGTTAAATTGTTATGGCGCATAACAAAAATATCACCAAGCTCCCTGGAGTCGCCCAACGCGTATCTACCGATCCTGATCGAACGTGACGATGGTGCCACGCCCGGCAATGATTGGGCATACGGGTTCATTCAGTGCTCTAGTCCATACTTGTTCCTGCAACCACGGGCGCCATTGATTACCACTCTTCGGTGGCGTGCCGCCGCCCGCGCGGGTCGTCTTTGCATTGGGGTATTGCGTAGCTACAAACGCGCGCGCCTCATCTTCGGAGCCACCCCCGCCCAACCCACTCCTCGTTTTCCCCGACTGTCCCAAATTGCAAACAAGTTGTCCCCGCTAGTCAAACTGCTGATAGCCAATCCTAGATACTTCGCCGGTCGCGACAGGACTGTGGCCAGCGTTTGAAAGGAGGGTTTTGTCCCCTGCATGCGTAGCCATGACGCAGTCAAGCGCATCCAGGAAAAGGCTTTTCATGCTCGGGCAAACCACCACGCATTCCCCCATCTCAGCCGGCGCGGCCGGTGCGAGTTCGTCGCGTTCTTACGCCTGGCTCGTCTTTGCGCTGAGCTTTGGCTTGTTGCTGTCGGACTACATGTCCCGGCAGGTGCTCAACGCCGTCTTTCCGCTGCTGAAGGTGGAATGGTCGCTGAGCGACACCGAGCTCGGTGCGCTGGGCGGGATCGTGGCCTTGATGGTTGGCCTGCTGACGTTTCCGCTGTCCATCCTGGCTGACCGCTGGGGCCGGGTCAGGAGCTTGATCCTGATGGCGGCGCTGTGGAGCCTGGCCACGCTGGGCTGCGCACTGGCCAACAATTTCGGGCAGATGTTCGTGGCGCGGCTGTGCGTGGGGATTGGTGAGGCGGCCTATGGCAGCGTCGGCATTGCCGTGGTGCTTTCGGTGTTTCCGCGCCATCTGCGTGCCAGCCTGAGTTCGGCGTTCATCGCTGGCGGGGCGTTTGGCTCCGTGCTGGGGATGGCGGCGGGGGGTGCCCTGTCCGCTCACTTTGGCTGGCGTTGGGCCTTTGCCGGCATGGCGATCTTCGGGCTTGTGCTGGTCGGGTTCTATCGTCTCTTCATTACCGAGCCGCGCCTGCACGCGCAACGCCGTGCGCTGGGCGAGGAATCGGACAGTGCCGCTCGGCGCGAGAGCGTCTCACTGCGCCCGCTGCTGTCTGCCCTCTTTTCGGCGCGTTCGATCCTCTGCGCGTATGTGGGCAGTGCGCTGCAGTTGCTGGTCATGGGCGCCCTGCTCACCTGGATGCCGAGCTTCCTGGCGCGCTACTACGGCATGGCGACGGACCGTGCCGGCGTGACCGCCGCGGCATTCGTACTGGCGGGTGGCGCAGGGATGGTCCTGTGCGGCGCGCTGACGGACTGGGCGGCTCGCCACGCCCCCGGGCGCAAGTGGCTGATGGCCGTGGCCTACAGCGTGACCTGCTGCGCGCTGCTGCTCACTGCGTTCCACCTGCCCGCCGGCACCGCGCAACTGGTGCTGATCGGTGCCGGCATGCTGTTTGTCGGTGGCACGGCCGGCCCGGCCAGTGCCGCGGTTGCAAACCTGACCCATCCGGCCATCCATGCCACCGCCTTTGCCACGCTCACGCTGGCAAACAACCTGTTGGGCCTGGCGCCCGGACCCTTTGTCACTGGCCTGATCGCCGACCGCATTGGCCTGCTCGGCGCCCTTCAACTGATCCCGCTGGCAGGCGTGCTTGCCGCGCTGTGCTTCCTGGTGGGACGCCGCACCTACATGGCCGACCTGCTTCGCCTGGAACACCAGCGTGAGGCAGACCCGAACAAGGCCTGATCTTCTGACTGATTACCTGGACGACTGATGAACCTTCCCGCTGACACCACCTTCCTGATGGTTCCCGGCCTGCGCGATCACGTGGCGGAACACTGGCAGACCCTGCTCCAGGCCGAGCTGCCGAACGCCCGTTCGGTGGCGCCGCTGGAGCACGACAAGCTCAGCCGTGATGCCCGCGTGACCGCGCTGGACGCTGCCCTGGCCGATATCGACGGCCCGGTGGTGCTGGTGGCGCATAGCGCCGGCGTGATGATCACCGTGCATTGGGCCGCGCAGCACCACCGCAAGATCCGCGGCGCGCTGCTGGCCACGCCTGCTGATCTTGAAACGCCGATGCCGGCCGGCTATCCGGACCACGCCACGCTGGCCGGGAACGGCTGGCTGCCCGTGCCCCGGGCACAACTGCCCTTCCCCAGCCTCCTCGCCGCCAGCCGCAACGATCCGCTGGCCAGCTATGAGCGCGCCGCGCAGATGGCCAGCGACTGGGGCAGCCGCCTGGTCGACCTCGGCGAAGTCGGCCACCTGAACCCGGCGGCCGGATATGGCCCGTGGCCGCGCGCGACCGAGTTGCTGGAAAAGCTGCTGCGTGCCAACTGAGCGGCAATAGCCTTCGCGTAGCGCAACGCCGCCACAGAGATTGCAGTACCCGTAGTACTCACAGAGACGGATTCATCCGCATCGCAACCAAAGGAAAAGAGGAGAAATACCAATGAAGCTCAGGAGCATGGCCGCGGCCGCGCTGCTCGCCTGTTCGGGGGGCGCCTTCGCCCAGTCGAACGTTACGCTGTACGGCGTGGCGGACATCAATGTGGAGTATGCCAATCACGTCGGCGCGGTCCCGACTGCCGCCAACCAGTTCAACCGCGGCCCGGCCAACGACGTCTACCGCATGAACTCCGGCGGCGTCTCCGGCTCGCGCTGGGGCCTTCGCGGCAGCGAGGACCTCGGTGGCGGACTGCAGGCGCTGTTCGTGCTGGAAAGCGGCTTCAACGTCGACAGCGGCACCTCGCAGCAAAGCGGCAGGCTGTTCGGGCGCCAGGCGTACGTGGGCGTGCAGAAGCCCGGCATCGGCATGGTCAGCCTGGGCCGCCAGTACACGTCGATGTTCGAGGCACTGGCCAATTTCTCGCCCACGGCCTATGCCACGCAATACGAACCGGTGGTGCTGCAGTCTGGCCCGAACTTCCGTGAGGACAACACGGTCAAGTACACCGGCAAGTTCGGCCCGGTCACGGCGCTGGCGCACTGGTCGTTTGGCACGGGCCTGGCCTTGCCGGCCACCGTGGGCATCGCCACGCCGATCGGTGGCAACGGCGAGGTCCCCGGCCAGTTCCGGCGCGATACCGCCTATGGCGCCGCGGTTGCGTACCAGGGCGGCCCGTTTGGCGTGACCGCTGGCTACGATCAGTGGAACCCGACCATCGGCACCAGCAATGGCACTGCCAAGAAGGCCGTGGTGGGCGCCAGCTACAGCATCGGGCCGGCCAAGATCATGGGCGGCTACCGCTGGGGCCAGAACAAGAACGCGGCGGATGTCGTGATCCAGCGTGATGACTTCTACTGGATCGGCGCCAACTACCAGGTCACGTCAGCCATTGGCCTGACGCTGGAATACAACTACGACGACGTCAAGAGCCTGTTCGGCAATACCAACGTCGCCAATCCCTGGCAGATCGCTTTCGTGGCGAACTATGCGTTCTCCAAGCGCACCGACGTCTACCTGACGACCGCCTACGCCAAGAACGCCGGCCTGATGATGGAATCGCTGGCAACGGTCTACGCCAACAGCCTGTCGCTGGGCAACAGCTACGCGCTGGGCAATGGCCAGAGCAATATGTTCGGAGCCGCCGTCGGCATTCGCCATAAGTTCTGACCAGGCGATCCGGTCATCGGATCGACACCGGGCAATATGCTCGTTTGCGGCCGCCCGGGGGATTCCCCCGCGCGGCCGTTCTTATTCGTTTCGAGGAGCAAGAAAAAGCCGCGGACGTGCCGCGGCTTGAGTAAGGGTCTAGCGGCGCAGGAAGGCGCCGACGACGCGCGCGGTGTTCTCCGCGCCGGTCACGAGGAAGAGATGCCCGTCGTCGAGTACGTGCAATTCCGCATTGGGGATGCGGGCGGCGAGGATCCTGGCATTGACCAGCGGCACGATGGGATCGTCGGCGCCGTGCATCACCAGCGTGGGCTGCCTGACCGCGCCCAGCCACGGCAGGCTGCTCCAGCCCCAGGCCGCCAGCAGCTGGTAGAGGTAGCCACGTCCCCGTGGCGGTTGCATGTGCCGTCCATGTTCGTCGAGCAGTGCAGGATCGTCGCGGAAGGCGCCGCCGTAGAGGTCGGCGCCAACGCGTCGCAGGTACTCCGGATCGCTGTAGCGGCGCACGCCGATCATCTTCGACAGCACCGACAGCCTGCCCGGCACCATGAGCACGCCGGGCGACGTTGCCGCCAGCACCAGGCGGCGGCAACGCTGCGGATAGAGCCGCGCGAATTCCTGCGCGAGCGCACCACCCCACGACACGCCGAGCGTATCGACCTGGCCCGCATAGCCAAGGTGCGACAGCAGCCTGTCGGCAAGCACGCAAAGGTTGGAGAAGCGGTAAGGCATCAGCGGCGCGGGGGAGCCGCCGGCGCCGGGAACGTCGAAGATGATGACTTCCACGCCCACCAGCGCATCGACGAAGGGCTCGATCAGTTCGAGGTTGGCGCCGATGCCGTTGAAGATGAGCAGCGGCGGACCCGCGCCGCTGCCGGGCCGGATGCCGACCCTGAGTTGCTGCCCGTCCAGATCTACAGTCTGGACCTGCATGTGGCCGGCCCTGATGCCGGCATTGCTTATTGTCATCAAGCTGTCCTGGAGTCGTTGGCGCTAAGGCACGGCCACGATCGCTGCGATCGCGGCCGTGCACCCCGGTGCTTACTGCCTGGGTCGCAGGATGCCCTTCACTTCCTCGACGTTCTCGGCGATGCGCCGGCCTACTGCGGCAATGCTGTCGGCCTGGGTCTTGTACACGGTGTCGGTCAGGCCGCGCAGGCCGTTCACGGCCTTGTGCAGCGAGCGCGGCAGCACTTCAGAGACCTTGGCCGCCTGGCCGTCGGCATCCTTGCCGCCACGGGCCAGCGCCTGCAGGTCGGCGGCGGTCTCGCAGAGGTATTCGCCCTGCTGGCGCACCAGCGACTGCAGGCCGGCCAGCAGCGCGATATTCACGCCGGCCAGGGCCTCGATGTCCTTGCGGCGCGATTCTAGGATAGCCGCCGGGTCCAGGCGGTTCTGCTTGACGAAGTCAAACAGCTTCTTGTGCGGGGCGGTGTGTGCGGACGACGTGCCCGCGGTGTTGGTCGATTCCATCTTTATTTCTCCTGACAGGTTGGGTTGCAGAAAACGATGGCCCCGTGGGGCCGGTGGACTACGCTTCAGACACGTAAAGGCCAGGGGCCTCGCCGCAAGGCGCGTATTGCAGGCTGCCGGGGCTGGCCGGTGCGTTGCACTTCGGCCCGGAGCGCTTCTTCAGCCACTGGCTCCAGTGCTGCCACCACGAGTCCTGGGTGGCCGTGGCGCCTTTCAGCCAGGTCTCCGGGTCCGCCTCGGTGGCGTCGTTGCGGAAGAACTTCGCCTTGGGGTTGCCGGGCGGGTTGATCAGGCTCTGGACATGCCCGCTGGAGCTGAGCACGAACTCCGTGCGTCCGCCAAAGGCGCGCACCGAGCGGTACACGGCCTTCCACGGCGTGATGTGGTCGGTCATGCCGGCCAGCACGTATTTGTCGCACTGGACTTCGGACAGGTCGATGGCGTGGCCCAGCACGCGCAGCGTGCGCGGCGTGGCCAGCTGGTTCAGTGTGAGCATGTCGAGGAACTGGCCATGCAGGCCGGCCGGCAGCCGCGTGGTGTCGTTGTTCCAGTAGAGGACATCGAAGGCCGGCGGCGCATTGCCCAGCAGGTAGTTGTTGACCCAGTAGTTCCACACCAGGTCATTGGGGCGCAACCAGGCAAAGACCCGACCCAGCTCCTCGCCGTCGAGCACGCCGCGCGCCTGGCTGCCCTGCCGGGCGGCCGTGACGGCTTCGGGCGTGCTGAACAGGCCAAGCTGGGACTGGGCATCCAGCCCGAACACCGACACCATCAGCGTGGCCGCATGCACCAGCTTCTCGCCGCTCGCGGCGCAGTAGCCCATCAGCGCCGACATCGTCATGGCGCCCGAGCAGGCGCCGTGCAGGTTCACGTCAGGGCTGCCGGTGATGTCGCGGATGGCGTGGATGGCTTCGACCAGCGCACGGACATAGGTATCCATGTCCCAGTCGCGATGCGCTGCCGTGGGGTTGCGCCAGCTCACGATGAATACCTGCAGTTCCTGGGCCAGCAGGTACTCCACCATGCTCTTGCCCTGCGCCAGGTCGAACACGTAGAACTTGTTGACCTGCGGCGGCACGATGAGCTGCGGCCGCGCGTGCACCTTCTCGGTGGACGGCGTGTACTGGATCAGTTCCAGCACATCGTTGCGGAACACCACCACGCCCGGCGTGGTGGCCAGGTTCTTGCCAACACTGAACGCTTCCTTGTCCACCTGGGCGGGCATGCCGCGGTTGGTCAGGGTGTCGGTGACCAGGTTGGTCAACCCGCTGATCAGGTTCATGCCGCCTGACTCCACAGTTTTCCTGAGCGCCGCCGGGTTGCCCAGCAGCGTGTTGGTCGGTGCCAGCGCATCGGCAACCAGCGAGGTGAAGTACTCCGCGCGGTGCTTGCTGCGCTCGTCCATGACCGAGCGCCGGACAAAGCCGCTGATGAAATTGCGCCAGGTCTCGTAGCCCTGCAGCGACATGCGGTACAGCGGGTTGTCCTGCCAGACCGGGTCGCCAAAGCGCCGGTCGCGCGCCGACGGCAACGGGGCCGAGCCGTCCAGCACGCTGACCAGGTCCTGCGCCAGCTGCGCCTGCTGCTCAAGCACCAGCACCGGCTCCTGCAGGCACTGCGCGCCGATCTGCTGCGCAGTGCTGACCAGGTCTTCCAGGCGCAGGCCCACGAAGGGGTTGGGGCCGGCCATCATGTCCGGCATGCGTTCGATGGACGCCACCGCGGTGGCCGCGCTCACGGCTGCAGCCTGATCCGCACTATCGTCCCTATCGACCTTGGCGCTATCGATCTTGGCCATAACGACCTTCGCCCTGCCGGCCCTGCCGCCCTTGCTGCCCTGCTCTCTCGTACTGCTGACCCTCGTCATCCTGCGTCTCCCGCCTTATTCCTTGCTACTACTGTCTTGCTCATTGCTTCAGGCGACCAGCAGCGCCAGGGCTTCCGCCACCAGCGCGGGCTTGGCCTCGCCTTCGATCTCGATCGTGTTTTCCGTGCGCAGCAGCACGCGGCCGCCGCCCTTGTTGTCTGCAGCCAACAGGCTGACGCGATTGCGCACGCGCGAGCCCGCCTTCACCGGCGCCAGGAAGCGCGTCTTTTCCAGTCCGTAGTTGACTGCGGCGCTGGCATCGGCCGGGATCACGCCCATCTCTTGCATTTGGCCTGCCACCAGCGACAGCGTCAGGTAGCCGTGGGCGATGGTGCCGCCGAACGGACTTTCCTTGCCGGCACGCTCCACGTCAACGTGGATCCACTGCTTATCGTTGGTGCATTGCGCGAATGCGTCGATGCGCGCCTGGTCCACTTCCACCCAGTCGGACACGCCCAGTTCCTTGCCGACGAACGCGTTGAGCGTCGCCATGCGGTAGTTCTCGATTGCCATACGGCCTCCTACATTGATTGATCTTTTTGCCCGTGCCGCGTTGCGCCACAGTTTGGGTTTCAAAACCGGGATTCGTCCAGGTTCAGGAAACCGTCCTCGCCCGACGCACCGGTAATGGCCGCTTCCAGCGCCGCGGCGCGCGGCAGGATCTGCTTGGCGAAGAACTCAGCGGTGGCGATCTTGGCGGCGTAGAACGCTTCGTCCTCGCTGCGCTTGTGCGTCGCCACGACCAGCGCGCGCGCCATCTGCCAGCCCGTCAGCACGATGCCGGCCAGCTTGAGGTAGGCCACGCTTGCGCCAAACACCGCGTTCGGCTCCTTGGCCGCGTTCTCCAGCACAAAGTCGACGGCCCGGCCCAGCGCCATGCGCGCGTAGCCGAGTTGCACGAACATGGCGCTGCATGCCGCATCCGCGCCGCTACCGGCGCAGTCCCTGAGCGCATCGATGGTCTGGTCGACTTCGGCCAGGATGGCGCGCGCGGCCAGGCCGCCATCGCGGACGGTCTTGCGGCCCACCAAGTCGTTGGCCTGGATGGCGGTAGTGCCCTCGTAGATCGGCAGGATGCGGGCGTCGCGGAAATGCTGGGCGGCACCGGTCTCCTCGATAAAGCCCATGCCGCCGTGCACCTGCACGCCCAGGCTGGTCACGTCCAGCGACATCTCCGTGCTCCAGCCCTTGATGACGGGCACCAGGAACTCGTAGGCTGACTTGAACTGCGCCCGCGTATAGGCATCCGGTGCGTGGTGGGCAAGATCCGAGTACGCAGCCGCCACCAGCGACAGTGCTCGCGCGCCTTCAGTCAGCGCGCGCATCTCGGTCAGCATGCGGCGCACGTCGGGATGATGGATGATGGCCACCGCCTCGCGCGACGAGCCATCGACCGGGCGGCTTTGCACGCGATCCTTCGCATAGGCCACCGCCTGCTGGTAGGCACGGTCGGAGATGGCAATACCCTGCACGCCCACGCCGAAGCGCGCTGCGTTCATCATCACGAACATGTACTCCAGGCCGCGGTTCTCCTCGCCGACCAGGTAACCGATGGCACCGCCATGGTCGCCAAACTGCAGCACCGCGGTCGGGCTGGCCTTGATGCCGAGCTTGTGTTCGATCGACACGCACTGCACGTCATTGCGCGCCCCCAGCGAGCCGTCGTCGTTGACCAGGAACTTCGGCACCACGAACAGCGAGATGCCCTTCACGCCCTCGGGCGCGCCCGGCGTGCGCGCCAGCACCAGGTGGACGATGTTGTCCGCCATGTCGTGCTCGCCGTAGGTGATGAAGATCTTGGTGCCAAAGACCTTGTAGCTGCCGTCAGCCTGCGGCTCGGCGCGCGTGCGCAGCAGCGCCAGGTCGGAACCGGCCTGGGGCTCGGTCAGGTTCATGGTGCCGGTCCACTCGCCGGCGATCAGGCGCGGCAGGAAGCGCTGCTTCAGCTCGTCGGAGCCAGCGGTGAGCAGCGCTTCGATCGCGCCGTCGGTCAGCATGGCGCACAGCGCGAACGACAGGTTGGCCGCGTTCATCATTTCCATGCACGGCGTGCCGACCAGCTTGGGCAGGCCCTGGCCACCAAACTCGACCGGGTGCACGATGCCCTGCCAGCCGCCCTCGCCAAACTGGCGGAACGCTTCCGCGAAGCCGGGGGTGGTCCTGACTTCGCCGTCATGCCAGCTGCTGGGTTGCTTGTCGCCGGCAACGTTGAGGGGGGCGATCACCTCGCCGTGGAACTTTGCGGCTTCGCCGATCACGGCTTCGACGGTGTCGGGGGTGGCGTCTTCATAGCCAGGCAGGCTGGCAATCTTTGTCAGTCCGGCCAGTTCACGGATGACGAACAGGATGTCTTTGGTAGGTGCGGTGTAGCTCATTCTCGGCCTCTGTGCGATGTTCACAGCGCCGGCATCCGATTCACTAACCGGTGGCACTGCAACGTTATGTGCCGATCGTAGTAGCGGCACGCACAAAGGCTGATACCCAAACCTGCCCATTCACTGACAAATCCTGCCGCTTTGCGCGGCAGCAGCCCTGCGCGCCCGCCGTGCGTCGCAAGAGCCAGGTAATGTGGCCAGATTTGTCAGTCGCCGTCCAGCTTTGCCAGCCGTGCAGGCGGGCCTATAGCGCGCGCCGGTAGGCGTTGGGGGTGCTGCCGGTCCAGTGGCGGAAGGCGCGATGGAACGCGGTGGGATTGTCGAAGCCCACATCGAAGGCAATGGCCGCGATGGGATCCTCGGAGCGCGTCAGGCGCTGGATGGCGATATCGCGCCGCACGTCGTCCTTGATCGCCTGGAAGGAAGTGCCTTCCGCCGACAGGCGCCGGCACAGCGTGCGCACCGAACAGTGCAACGCATGGGCCACCGCCTCGATGGTGGGCGACACCGGCAGGCACTCGGCCACGTATTGCCTGACCCGGTGGGAGCTCATCTGCTCGGCAAAGGAAACGAAGATCCAGTCCTCGGGCGCGCGCGACAGGAACTTCTCCAGATCCGGCTTGCGCTGGCGCACCGGCATGTCCAGGTAAGCCGCATCGAAGCCGATGCGGTTTTGGCGGCAACCGAAATGCACCGGGCCGGGAAACAGGTAGAGATGGTCGCCGGCCAGCGGCGAGTGATGAAACTGGAACTCCACTGCCTGCAGCGGGATCTTTTGGCGGATCAGCCACGACGCCACGCCATGCACGAGCTTGAGCATCAGTTCCCGCCCCAGCACGCTGACGGCGGGGCCGGCCGGGTTGTCTACCAGCTCCACATAGCCTGACCCACCATCGCGCCGCGACTCGATGCGGAAGTCATCGAGGATCAGGTGGAAGAACTGGCCGAAGCGATGCAGCGCCACCTCCAGCCTTGGCGCATCCAGCAAGCTCAGGCACAGGTACTTGAGCGTGCCATTGCGCAGCGGCCGGCTGAAGATGCCCGGCATTTCATCGTCGGCCTCCTTGGCGAGCAGGCGGTACAGCGTAGAAAACTGTTCCTGCGTGACGCGTGCGGCCGGCTCGGCCAGCAACTCACCGGCAATGCCTGAGCACTCGGCCAGCCGCGCGATCGCCATGGGATCGGCGCCGGCCAGGAAGCCATTGACGACAGATATTGGGACGGTAGCGGATAGGCCGTTCACGCGGGGCGCAGGCAGTGCATGCCGGAGAGAAGGTGACGGCGCATTCTGTCACAGCGTGTGCGCGATGGAAATGCGGATCGATGCCTAGAGCAGTCCTTGCGCCGGCTCCGCGATGTCCGTCACACGCTCCTGCGCCTGCTGCTGCGTGCGCCACTTCGACACGCTGCAGCCGAACTGCCCGCTGAACCAGCGCGAAAACGCACTCAGCGAAGAAAATCCCAGCAGCGTGGCCACTTCCGAAAGCGGCCGCTCCGTGTTTTCGATATAGCCGATCACCAGCCCCGCGCGCGCCTCATTGAGGATCTGCGAATACGTGGTGCCCTCCTGCAACAGGCGCCGGTGTACCGTGCGGCGGTCCACGCCAAGATGCTGCGCCACGCGATCAACCGAGCACATGCCGCCCGGCAGCAGCACGTAGACCAGCTTGCGCACCTTGTCCGCCATGGTGCTGTTTGCCTGCGCGAGCAAGGTGCCGAGATAACGCTGCACCTGCCCCGCCATCACCGGGTCATAGGAAGGCAGCGGCGCGTCCAGGTCCGATGCCACGCAGACGATGCCGTCAAAGTCCTGGTTGAACAACGCCGGCATGCCGAACACGCGCGCCAAGGTAGCCAGGCTGGCGGGCGCGGCATGCGTGAAGCAGATGCTGCGCGGCCGCCAGCTCGGCCCGAGAAACAGGCTGAGCATGCGGTACATCACCCCGACGGCCAGGTCAGTGGCCTGGCGCAGCGTGCCGGGCTGCTCACTCAGGATCTGCAGCCGGATCATCACCAGGCCTTCGGCCTCTTCCAGGCGCATCGCGAGCGCCTCATTCTGCAGGCCCATGTAAAGCACCATGGACTCCAGCGCCCGGCGCAGCGTGGGCTGCTCGCGCACCACGAAGGCCAGCGGCCCGAGGTTGGAGAACTGGCGCAACTCCGCCATGCGCAGGCCGAAGTCGTCCGCCTGCGAAGCGCGCGCCGACGCATCCAGCAAGCGGCCCACCAGCCCCGCCGGGATGCGGATATCGGGGTCCAGCAGGACGTCGCGGCCGATCCTGGCCGCGCGCAGTTGCTGGTGCGGGTCGAGCCCTACCGCGCGGGCGACTTCCACATAGTTGGTGAGGCTGGCGCTGCGAAGGTAGTAGGACATCGTGTTTTCCCTGACTGTCCCGAAATGTAAATCGTTCGTCCCGGATCGTCAAATCGCCGCGTGTCGATACACGATACTTCAGCCACTGAACTTGATACCGCAAACGCGACCGTCAGGTGCCGCCAGGCAGGCGGAAATCCAGGCGGTCCGCCCACAACATACCAGGAGCAACTGTGCAATTCCTCGACGATTCCCTGCACCCCGAAAACCAGGACAAGGTGGTCATCACCGTGGCGCCGTACGGCCCCGAGTGGATGCCCGCGGATTTCCCGGAAGATATTCCGGTGACGATGGAAGATCAAATCCAAAAGGCCGTGGATTGCTACAACGCCGGCGCCACCGTGCTGCACCTACACGTGCGCGAACTGGACGGCAAGGGCTCCAAGCGCCTGTCCAAGTTCAACGAACTGATCGCCGGCGTGCGCGCCGCGGTGCCGGACATGATCATCCAGGTGGGCGGCTCCATCTCCTTCGCGCCGGAAGACGACGGCCAGGCGGCCAAGTGGCTGTCGGACGATACCCGCCACATGCTGGCTGAACTGGACCCGAAGCCGGACCAGGTGACCGTGGCGATCAACACCACGCAGATGAACATCATGGAGCTGCTGTACCCCGAATACCTGAAGGGTACCTCGCTGGAGCATCCCGCCTACCAGGCTGCCTACCGCGAAATGACGGTGCCGGCCGGCCCGGGCTGGGTGGAAGAGCACCTGCGCCGCCTGAGCAACGCAGGCATCCAGCCGCACTTCCAGCTCACCGGCATCCATGCCATGGAAACGCTGGAGCGCATGGTGCGCGCAGGCCACTACAAGGGTCCGTTGAACCTGACCTGGATCGGCATCGGCGGCGGCTTTGACGGTCCCAACCCGTTCAACTTCTTCAACTTCGTGCACCGCGCGCCGGACGGTTGCACGCTGACCGCGGAATCGCTGCTGAAGAACGTGCTTCCGTTCAACATGATGGCGATGTCAATGGGCCTGCACCCGCGCTGCGGCATCGAGGACACCATCATCGACCAGCACGGCAACCGCATGACTTCCGTGCAGCAGATCGAGCAGTGCGTGCGCGTGGCCAAGGAACTGGGCCGCGAGATCGCCTCGGGCAAGGAAGCCCGCGAGATCTACCGCATCGGCACCTGGTACGACAGCGCCGACGAAACCCTGGCCGCGCACGGCATGGCGCCGAACCGCAAGGCCGGCCAGAAGAACCTGCCCCTGCGCGCGGCCTGACGCGCGCACCGGTGCGGCAGCGGGCGCAAGCGCCTGCCGCCGCACCGTCGTCCAACTTACCTTGCAAGCCATGAACCCGCCCCTCTCCGTCATCAATCCATGCCTGAACATCTGCCGCATGGACCTCGCTGGCAAGTATTGCCAGGGCTGCGGCAGGACTGCGGTCGAGATCGGCCGCTGGGCGCAGATGACCGACGCAGAGCGCGCCGAGGTCATGGCTTCGCTGCCGGCGCGCCAGTCGTGGCGCAGCCGCGCCCCGGCGCCCACCCCCTGATATTCCACAGCCTGCTGCGGCCTGCGCCGGGCTCGCCGGCTGGCGTCTTGAAGCTGCTGCCATGAACCATCCGTCCACGCTTTCGGTCGAGGCCTATTTCGACCTGATCTGTCCCTGGTGCCTGATCGGCAAGAAGCACCTGGAAAGCGCCATCGCCTTGCTCGGGCGGGAGCGTCCCGACGTCGCCGTGCAGGTGGAATGGCGTTCTTATCCGCTGATTCCGGCCATGCCGCCGGCCGGCCTGCCCTACCGCGACTTCTATGTGGCACGCCTGGGCAGCCCCCAGGCAGTGGCGGCACGCCAGGCACAGGTCTGTGCCGCGGCACAAGATGCCGGCCTCACCCTGGCACTGGATCGCATCGAGACCTTCCCGAACACCCTGCTGGCCCATCGCCTGGTACGCCTTGCCCGGCAACAGGCGGGGGCAGACGCGGCCGCTGCGCTGATCGACGAGCTGTTCACGCGCTACTTCCTGCGCGCCGAGAACATCGGTGATCCGCGCGTGCTGCGACAGGCCGCCGCGACCTGCGGCGTCGCGATTCCGGATCAGGTCCCGGCTCAACCCGATGCGGATGCACACCGTGACCTGGACTGGCTGCCGTCACTCGGCGGCCCGCAAGAACCGGTCTTGCGTGCCGGACTAGGCGTGCCGCACTTTATCTTCGACGGCACCCGCAGCGTGTCTGGCGCGCGGCCTCCCGCCGCGCTGCTGGAAGCCATGCTGCACACGCTGGCGCGCGCGAAGCAGCGCGCCACCCGGGCCACCGCCTGAACACCCTGGCGACGGCGGCATTGCGCCCACGCCTCGATTTTTCTGCAATATCCCGTGTAACTGCCCCCGACAAGAAGGCTGGCATGGGCGTATCCATACCCTAGACTTTCAACGGAGACACAGATGCCTCAACGCCCTGCCCTTTTTCGCCTGCGCCACGCCGCCTTAGCCGCCGTCAGCGCCGTCATGGCCCTGTCCATGCCCTCGGCCATGGCGTGGACCAACAAGCCTGTACGCATGCTGGTGCCGGCCCCTGCCGGCGGCACCATGGACGTGATTGCCCGCCTTCTGGCCGACCAGCTGTCGCAGGATCTCGGCCAGCCGGTCGTGGTCGACAACAAGCCGGGCGCCGGCGGCGGCATCGCCATCAGCGCCATGCTGCAGGCACCGCCTGACGGCCAGACCATCATGGTGACGGCCACTAATGTGCTGACTGAAGTCCCCCACGTGCTCAAGACGCCGTACAACACGATGAAGGATATCCGGCCCGTGGCCGCGGTGGCACGCTCGCGCCTGCTGCTGGTGGGCGCGCCGTCCCTGCCCGCCAAGGACTTCAAGAGCCTAGTGAACTACGTGCATGCCAACCCTGGCAAGCTGAGCTTTGCCTCCTATAGCGCCGGCACCGCATCCCACTATGCCGGCGTGATCATGAACCAGAAGGCCGGGCTCGACCTTGCGCACGTTCCCTTTGCCGGCTCCTCGCCGGCGCTGGCCCAGGTGATGGGCGGCCAGATCGCGCTGATGTACGACGGCATGGTGACCTCGCTGCCGATGATCAAGGCCGGCAAGCTGCAAGCCTATGCAGTGGCTTCAAAGAACCGCTCGCCGCTGCTGCCCCAGGTGCCGACCTTCGCGGAGCTGGGTTATCCGGATGTGGAGTTCAGCAACTGGGTCGGCGTGATTGCCTCGGCGCGCGTGCCCGCAGAGCTGGCGCAGAAGATCCAGGCCGCCACTTACAAGGCGGCGGCAACGCCCAAGGTGCAGGAACGGATGCAGGCATTGAGCTATGAGCCGATGCGCGAGCAGACGCTGTCGGAACTGAACCAGTCCCTGAATGCCGAGTTTGAGCGCAATGCTGCGATCGTAAAGACCTTCAATATCCAGCCCTGACCCCGGCCACACGCCGGCAGCCTGTGCGCCTCCTTCGGGAGGCGCTTTGCTTTTGCCCGTGACGCGAGCGAAAGAACCCACCGTTGCGGGTTCTCTCCCAGCCATCGCGCAAGCTATACCCCTCCCGAGGAAAAGCCGGCGCATCTTCACCTGGCGTTCGCGGCCGAGACTCGGCAGCAAGTCGAAGCTTTCTATCGCGCGGCTCTGGAGGCGGGTGGCAAGGACAACGGTGCGCCTGGCCTGCGACCGCACTACCACGCAAACTACTATGCAGCGGTCGTCATTGGTCCGGACGGGCACAACATCGAAGTAGTCTGCCACCAACCCGAGGCCTAGCCCCTCATGTCAAACACCGATCGGCGATAAAGCAAAAAAAAGCGGCAGTCCCCGCCCGAGGACTGCCGCGAATTCCCTTTACTACCCTTCAGGCTGCGTCTTCGCGCAGCTGCTTCTTGTTGATCTTGCCGACACTGGTCTTCGGGATCGCTTCAATGAAGGTGATGCGCTCGGCCTCCGGTACGGCATACTTGCTGATCCGGCGCGAATCCGCGTGCGCCATCAGCTGGTCGCGGATCTGCTCGGCCTTGACTTCGGCGCCCGCCTTGCGCACCACGAAGGCCATCGGCCGCTCGCCCCACTTCGCATCTGGCACGCCGATCACGGCGCATTCCTGCACCCCCGGCACCTCCGTGATCAGGTTCTCCACTTCAATGGAAGACACCCATTCGCCGCCAGTCTTGATGACGTCCTTGATACGGTCGACGATCTGCACGAAGCCGTCCTCGCCCATCACCGCGACATCCTGGGTATGCAGGAAGCCGCCCGACCACAGGTCTTCCGACGCTTGCGGCTTGCCGAAATAGCCCTTGGTCAGGAACGGCGCGCGCAGCACGATCTCGCCGCGGCTCTTGCCGTCGCGCGGCAAGTCCTGCATGTCTTCGCTGACAATGCGGTAGTCCACCAGCGTCACCGGGCGGCCGGTCGAGCAGCGCATGCGGACTTCCTCGGCGCGGTCCCTGGGCGTACAACCCGGCGGAATCTGGGCCAGCGACACGATCGGGCCGGTCTCGGACATGCCGTAGCCGGCAAAGATGTCGATGCCCCGCGCCAGCGCCGCCTCGCACAGCGCGGGCGGCAGCGCCGAGCCGCCGATGATGATCTTCCAACCCGACAGGTCCTGCGCGCTGCCCTGCGCGGACTGCAGCAGCATCTGCAGGATGGTCGGCACGCAGTGCGAGAAGGTGACTTTCTCGGTCTCGCGCAGCTTCAGCAGCGCATCTGGGGCGTAGCGGCCCGGCAGTACGGTACGCAGGCCCAGCATCATGGCAATGTACGGGATGCCCCATGCCAGCACGTGGAACATCGGCGTGATCGGCATATAGACGTCTTCACGATGCATGCGCTGGCCCTCGCGCGGCGAACACAGGCTGGTTGCCGATGCCAGCGTGTGCAGCACGATCTCGCGGTGGCTGTAGCAGACGCCCTTGGGATCGCCGGTGGTGCCGGTGGTGTAGAAGGTCGCGGCCTTGGTGTTCTCGTCGAAGTCCCTGAACTCGAAGTCGGGCGACGCGTCGTCGAGCAGCGCCTCATACTCCCCCGCCAGCGGCAAGGTTAGCGCCGGTGCGTCCTGGCCGTCGGCCATCAGCACGAAGCGCGGGTTGCAGGTCAGCTCGCCGCGGATCTGCTCGAGCACCGGCGCGAAGTCCGCATGGAACAGTACGACGTCCGCGCCGGCGTCGTTCAGCGTGTACAGGATCTGCTGGGGCGACAGCCGCACGTTCACCGTGAACAGCGTCGCGCCCATCATGGGTACGCCGAAGTAGCACTCCAGGTAGCGATGGCTGTCCCAGTCCATCACCGCCACGGTGGTCCCGTGGCCGGCACCGAGCGCGGTGAGCGCCGAGGCCAGCTGGCCGATGCGGCCGCGGAAATCGCGGAAGGTGTAGCGCATCTGGCCGCGGTAGCTGATCTCCTGGTCGCCGTAGAGACTGACCGAGTTGATCAGGAGCTGCTTGACCAGCAGCGGGTAAGCGTAGGCCGACTGTGCGGCCGTAATCAGGTTGTCTTGCATTGCTTGTCCTGCCTTGTCCATCAGTACGGCTTGCTGCCGATAATGCCCGCGCGCTCCATCTTGCGGTGGCAAGGCGGATAGTCCATCACGGCGTAGTGCTGGGTGGCGGTGTTGTCCCAGATCGCCACGCAGTTGGGTTCCCAGCGCCAGCGCACCTGGTATTCGGGGATATACGCCTGGCTGACCAGGTAGCGCAGCAGGTCGCCCGCGCCCGGATTGGCGTCCTGGCCGGAGCGCACCCGCCCAGGCGTGTGGTAGTTGGTGAAATGCGTGGTGAAGGCGTTCACATAGAGGATCTTCTCGCCGGTATCCGGGTGCGTGCGCACCACCGGGTGTTCCGCGTCGGGATACTGGGCCTTCAGCGCCAGGCGCTTCTCGATCGGCATCGCCGCACCAAAAGAGGCCTCGATGCTGTGGCGCGCGCGCAGGTCGGCGATCTGCTCCTTGATGTACGCAGGCAGGCGCTCATAGGCAAGTGCCATATTGGCCCACATAGTGTCGCCGCCAACTGGCGGGCATTCCACGCAGCGCAGCACGGCGCCGAACTGCGGGGCTTCGCGCCAGGTGGCATCGGAGTGCCAGGCGTTCTCGTAGCGGTCGTTGGGCTGGTCCGGGGTCTTGTAGATGCGGACCAGGCCCGGGTGCTCGGGATCGCTGCCGGCGACGGGATGGTCTTCCAGCTCGCCAAAGCGCCGGGCAAAGGCGACATGTTCGGCGCGGCTGAACTGCTGGTTGCGCAGGAACAGAACGCGGTGCTCCAGCAGCAAGGCGCGGATCTCGGCAAACAGGCCGTCGTCGCGAATCGCATCGGCTAGGTCGACACCACTCAGTTCGGCGCCAAGCGCGCAGGTAGTTTGTTGGACTTGCATGGCGTTGCCTCAGATGACGAAGATCGAAGAGCCTGTGGTCTTGCGCGACTCCAGGTCTTGGTGTGCCTGCACCGCATCTTCCAGGGCATAGCGCTGGTTGATCTCGATGCGGATACGGCCCGCGCCGACGTGATCGAACAGTTCGCCGGCCAGTTCGGCCTTTTCGGCCGGGTCGGCGATGTAGTCCGCCAGCGCAGGACGTGTCAGGAACAACGAGCCCTTCATTGCCAGCAGCACCGGGTCGAACGGAGGAATCGGGCCCGAGGCGGTGCCTACGCATACCATGGTGCCGCGCCGCTTGAGCGAATCCAGCGACGCCATGAAGGTCGACTTGCCCACGCTGTCGAACACCACCGACACGCCGACGCCATCGGTCAGCGCGCGCACCCGCTCCGCCACGTCTTCATGGCTGTAGTTGATGACATGATCGCAGCCGTGCGCCCGCGCCACCTCGGCCTTGGCTTCGGAGGAAACTGTGCCGATCACGGTCAGGCCCAGCAGCTTGGCCCACTGCGAAACGATCAGACCCACGCCACCGGCCGCGGCGTGCAGCAGGATGCTGTCGCCTGCCTTGAAGGCGTGGATGCGGCGCATCAGGTAAGCCGAGGTCAGCCCGCGCATGGTCATGGCCGCCGCGGTCTCGAAGCTGATCGTCTCAGGCAGGCGGATCAGCGCTGCGGCGGGCACCAGGCGCGAGGTGCTGTACGCGCCCAGGGTATTGATGAAGCCGGTATAGGTCACGCGATCGCCGACGGCAACATTGGTGACGTCCGGGCCGATCGCCTGCACCACGCCAGCCGCTTCCACGCCCATGCCCGAGGGCAGCGGCACGCGGTAAGTCCCGTTGCGGAAATACGTATCTGCATAGTTCAGGCCAACCGCCACGTGGCGGATGCGTACTTGGCCGGGGCCGGGGTCGCCCACTTCAGTGCTTTCATAGCGCAGCACTTCCGGCCCGCCGATCTCGTACATCCGGACAATTTTTTCCACAGCTTTAGTCTCCTGGGTCAAGGGCGGCGCGAGGTGCGCCGCGTATGGAGACCAATGTAGAACCGGGCGCGTGCCGGCGCTTTGCAACAGATTCCATCGACTTTGCATTTCATGCCAAGCGCTACAGAAGCCGTGGCCAGAGCCCGGGTCTTACGCTGCCACGGATCGCCTGATGCGCTTTCCCATGATTTGCGCAGTCGGCCCACCGTGGAACTGGCCGCTGCCTTCGTACACAGAGCCTTTCACCATGCTGCGCAGTTCTACCGTTCCCCCGTCGACCAGCAAGTCGCCGGCAATCATTCCGGAGATAACTGCCCTGCCGCGCACAATGACATTGCCGCCGCCGCACATGCTAGTCATTTCGAGGCTGTGGGTCCTTTTCGACGGTGATCTGCCCCGTGGATGTTTCGCAACCGCAATAGCGCTACAAGATGGCAAGCCGACCCCGGAGTGGCAAGAATATTTCTAGACATCGCCTTACCCCACGCGGCCACTGTCATGCTGAACAGGCCAGCACCGATTCGTGGGATGGAGCAAGCGGCCGCACGCTGCCAGGGCGCCGCTTCGAGCAGCACGTCCTGGTACTGCGACCGTTATCCCCAGCTCGACTTGCTCGTCACCAGCGGCGACCCGGCTGGTCGACCTGCTGGGCGATGGGATCTACCGCGAGGTGCGCGCGGGCATCCGCGCGATTCGTCTCTGGTGGTCAGCGGTTGGCGGATGTGCCGGAGGTGCTGTGTGCCAGTCCCGATTCGCTAGCCGCGCACGGAACGCTGCACGATCCGTGCTGGCCGGCTGGTCGCAGTTGTTGGCGCCGTGGCGGTGGCCAGATTTGCCGGTGGTGCTGTATTCGTTCTCCCGGCATCTGGCGTCTCGAGTGCGCGCGATCGTGGATTGGGCGGCGGGCTTTTCGGGGAGCGGTTTAAGCCATTAGCGGGGCGCGACATGAGGCCGACAGCCGTGTTCAACTGGCGCCGACTTCGTTCGTGAGCGACTTGCCGCTTTCGAACTCCGTCACGCTGCGCAAGGTTGTTTCGCAAATGGTCGTCACGGCCTCGCGCGTGAGGAAGGCTTGGTGCCCGGTCACGATCACGTTAGGAAAGGTGATTAGCTGCTGCAGCACGGAGTCGTCGACGATGGTGCCGGACAGGTCGCGGAAGAACAGGTCCGCCTCCTGCTCGTACACGTCGATCGCCAGCCCGCCGAGTTGCCCGCTCCTGAGCGCTTCGATGACTGCTTCCGTGTCGATCAGCCCGCCGCGGCTAGTGTTGATGAGCAAGGCTCCCGGCTTGGCGCGCGACAGCGTTTCGGCGTTGATGATGTGATAGGTCTCGGGCGTGAGCGGGCAGTGCAGCGAGATGCAGTCCGCGCTTGCGCCGATTTCTCCCTCGTACGCGTAGCGTCCACCAAGGGCCTCGAATTCCGGGGACGGGTACTTGTCGTAGCCGATCACGTTGCAACCGAACCCGACCATGATTTTCGCAAACACGCGCCCGATCTTGCCGGTGCCGATCACGGCCACGGTCTTGCCGCACAGGTCGAAGCCCATCAGGCCTTCAAGCGAGAAATTGAAGTCCCGCGTGCGGTTGTAGGCTCGGTGGATCTTGCGGTTGACCGCCATCAGCAGGGCCGCCGCGTGCTCGGCGACCGCGTTGGGCGAGTAGTCGACAACGCGCACTACCTTGATCCCGAGCGCCTGCGCGGCTTTCAGGTCGACGTTGTTGAACCCCGTGCAGCGCAGCGCGACCAGCTTGGTGCCGCCGCGTCCGAGCGCTTCCAGCACGGTCGCATCGGCCCGGTCATTGACGAAGATGCACACTGCGCCGTGGCCCGCGGCGAGGCCCACCGTCTCACTGTCCAAGGGAACTTCGAAGTACTTGAGCTGATGGCCTTCGGCCGCATTCGCGGCATCGAGATGTTGACGATCGTAGGACTTTGCGCTGAAAACGGCGATTTCCATGATGTGTCTCCGCGGCGAATCGCATGGCGCGCTTCGCCCAGGTTGCCCTGCACTATCCGCCAGCCAGTGTGGCGGCGACCTGTACGAACAGGATTTTCACGATGGTCATTGACGGGAAGATCATCGAGTAGCCGAGGTCGGGCCGGTCGGTGGGCGCGACGCGGTTGGCAAAGGCAAGGATGGCGGGATTGCCGGTCGCGCCGCAGATCACGCCCACCGCCAGGTCGAACGGCAGCCTGAAGACCCAGAGGCAGAAGATCGCAGTAATCAGCAGCAGCGCAAGCAGAATCACCACGCCATAGATCAGGAAGGACACCCCGGTCACGCCGATGGTGGCGAAGAACTTCGGCCCGGATGCAATGCCTACCTGTGCGAGGAAGATGGTCAGCCCGAAGTTGCGCAGGACCAGGTTGGCCGACAGCGGCATGGTCCAGACGAACGGCCCGAGACG
Source organism: Cupriavidus sp. GW823-FHT06D04 (assembly GCF_058795055.1). Lineage (NCBI taxonomy): Bacteria > Pseudomonadati > Pseudomonadota > Betaproteobacteria > Burkholderiales > Burkholderiaceae > Cupriavidus > Cupriavidus sp. GW823-FHT06D04. The sequence continues at coordinate 50,963 of NZ_JBXAHL010000033.1, forward strand.
GCGCACCCGGCCGAGCACGAGCGCGACCAGCAGCAGCGCGGCGAGCCCCAGCGCCAGCGTGCCGACGCCGGGAATCGGCACCGGGATCAGCCCCACCAGCAGCCCGAGGGCCGCGCCGATGCCGATCGAGATAAAGCTCAGTTCGGCGGTGCCCTTGATGGAGTCGCCAAACAGCGCGCGAATCGGCTTCATGTGGGCGCGATTGACCAGCAGGCCGACGCGGTCACCGAACTCGAGGGTGAGGTCATCGCGGGGCATCAGGTCCGCATCGCCGCGCCGCACATGGGCGATCGAGCAGACCATGCCTTCGGGAAAACGGATATCGCGCAGCGTGTGCCCGACCACGAGCCGGCTTGAGGCGAACACGCGCATATAGTCCAGGTCTTCGCGATGGCTCGTCATGCGGCCCGGCTGCAGTTCCCCGCACAGCGAGGTGGCTTCACGCAGCACGGCCGGGTCGGTGGCGGTCGCGAGCAGCACGTCGTTGGCCTGCAGGACTAGGTCGTCGGCGGACGGGTGGTTGTGGTGGGCGCGACGCACGGCGGCAATCGCCACCCCGTCCGGTAGGCGCGCTACCATCTCCGACAGCCGCACGCCGATAAACGCCGGGTTTGTCAGCGCAATCTCGGCGGTCTCAATCAGCTTTGGTGGCGGCCGCACGATATTCGGCTTGAGCAGCGCGGTGAGGGCATACAGAAACAGGATCGGCCCTGCCACGCCGACCGGGTACGCGACGCTGTAGCCCACCGCGGCGCCGTCGCTCTTCATCGCCGCCATCGCGGCCTGCAGGCTTGCCGTACTGGTGCCCGCGCCGGCGAACATGCCTAGCGACTCGTCGAGCTTTACGCCGACCAGCGGCACCAACGCAACCGCGACCAGTCCGGAGCCAACCACGCCAAGGACCGCAGCGGCGTTGGCCTTGATGCCATCTGGGCTGGTCAGACCCTTAAAAAACTGCTCCCCGTACTGGATCCCAATGCCATAGAGAAAGAGCAGCAGCCCTAGGGTGCCAAGGATGGCAGGCGGCGCGGACTTCGGCGCGAACCCGCCGATCGCCAGCCCCACGAACAGCACCGCGCCCGAACCGAGCGACACGCCCTTGATATTGATCTCGCCGATGACATAGCCAAGTGCAACCGTGAGGAACAGCGTGAGCAGCGGCTGGGTTTCGAGCAATGTCCGGACTGCATCCATGGCAGCTCCTTTCTGATGGGCAGGAGCAAGGCGGCAGCGATAAGCAACTGCGCAGGGTCACGCGCGCACTGCGCGGACGGGGTTGACAGCCCTTGTTCCGGGCATGCGTTATCGAGTGCGGCTTGTATGAACCCGATCATCGTGACAGGCACCGGCCGGCACGGCCGGCAACCACCGGAATGCCCCTCGAAAATATACGATGCGCCGCACGAATTCAAGAATTGAAGCGGCGCGGCAGCGGGGCTACCAAACTTCCCAACTCTGCCAAACCTGCAATCGGCCCTCCGTCAGCCTGCGGCGGGACGCGCGAGCGGGTCGCTTCGGGCACCGCCGGGCTGACCGGCAGCATCATCCCGATCCGCATCGCGTGGGGTCCCACCTGGGCGAACAAGCGGCCGCCGTGCTGGTGGCGGTGTGGGCTGGAAGCCCGTGGCTTTGATGGTGCCGGAGACCCTTTTCCTGGCGGTGCTGTTCTATGGAATGTTGGTCTGGATGCGTTCCTAGGCTCGATTGGTTAGCGCGCGGTTGGCCGCAGCATGTGGGCGAAAGCGAGGCCGGCGCTGCCGTAAGGCGGAGACAGGGCTTGGCAGAAGATTTGTGTTTAGAGGTGCCAACCGCCTGGTTGACCGCTTCTACCGTGCCGACGGGGCGCGCAGCGACAGCCCGGCAGAGCCTCGGGCTTGGGCTGGCCATCGTCAAGGGCGTCGTCTGCTCACGGCCTCGACAGGCATCAACAGCAACACACTGGCCATGTGCGCGACGGCGTCGTCAAACGCGCCTTCCTGTACCCGATGCACCGTGGCCTTCAAAATGGAACACCCCCGCAAAGGGATCCTTCGGGGGGCTCGCAAATGGTCGCAAAGAGGGCGCGCCCATCACTTGGGGTACTTCTTCAAGTCAGTCGGCAATTACCTTTGTGAGCTCTCTTCGATGTACCCATCGCGGTTGGTGATTCTCGCGCCATCCATAAACACATCCCGCCTTTCGGTAATAGCTCTACCACCATCGGTATAGGGGTCTCGCGGCCCCATCACAGCGCCATCGGTATAAATATCCCGCATCCCGATGGCAGCATTGGCGACACCGGCACTGAGCGCGGCACCGGCCGCAACGAGCAATACGACTTTCTTGAGCATTTCCATCTCCTTGTCACGCGCCTCGACATGGTCATGACGGGGCCATCACGGGTTTCGTCTCGGACAGACTGACGCGCTGTCCTTGGTCCGTAGTGTGTGCAACAGAACTCACGCTTCCATCCGCCAAAGTTCAAATTTTCGTCACGGCGCACCATCGCGCCGGCAAGAGTCGACCGGTGATGCCTTTGGTGGCTTGGTCGCGCTCAGCCCCATGCGGGCAAGAACGCCGTATCGGGCGGAGATGTTAAGTAGCTGCGTGCCGGCGCTGTGTATCACGCCGCTGGTCACGGCACTACCCGGCGCCGGACGCTGCCTGCGCTCGCGTCAGGTGTTCGAGAACGGCCTTACGCTCGATCTCGGCGGCGGCGCGCGCGGTAAAGATGCGGTACACGTAATCCATCAAGACTTCTTCCTCTTTCATCTTTCGAATATTGAGGAAGGCCATATGCCCGATCACCTTGCCCCGGCTGTCTTGGATCGGCAAGCCGTAATAGCATTCAAAGCCCTGCTCCCGCGGAAACAGATTGCCAATCCCTTCCGGATAGAACACCGGCGCGCCGTGCTCGAAAACGGCTTCGCAAGGCGTACCGGCCAGGTCATATTCGACGTTGTCGCGAAAGTCGTCCTTGAACCAGAAGGCCAGCGTGTGGACCCGCCGTGGTGGCCACCCCGTACATTCAGTGACGAAGGCGCAGGGGACGTCCAGCGCGGCGGCGAAGTGGCGCACCAGGGCGCGAAAGAATTCGTCGCCACACGTGCCGGCGGTGCCTTCGACGATGTGCCTGAGAATGTCCTCGACGCGCTTGATCCGGGTCACATCGGTATCCAGGCCGACCAGCCGCAATGCCTTGCCGTTGGCATGGCGAATGGCGCTGCCCAGGGAATTGACCCACCGATACTGTCCGTCTTTGTGCAGTAATCGGCACTGTTGTTGATAACGCGGGCTGGCCCCTTCGATATGCCGTGCCAACGCTTGCTCGACGGCCAGCAAATCGGCGGGATGCACCCGTTCCTTCCAGGCCTGCAGGCTGTCCGGGATTTCGTTTTCTTCAAAGCCGAGCATGGCCTTCCAGCGTTGCGACAGGTGGAATTGGTTGGTCTGGAAATTCCATTCCCACAGGCCGTCATCGGCGCTGCGCATGGCCAAGGCATAGCGCTCTTCGCTGGAACGCAGCGCGATTTCCTGCTGTTGGCGCTGTTCCACCGACAACGCCAGCGCGCTTTGCGAGGACTCTGCGCGGGCACGCAGGTCCATGACGAGCTGGCGAATCTGATGAAATTCATTGGGTGTGCCGCGGCCGATGCCATCATCGCGTGTGGCCTCGGACGCGGCACAGTTGCGCAGCAGCGCGCCGAGCGGACGTCCCAAGTAGACGTGAATGGCAAGTGCGAGGACGCCGAGCAGCAGCGCCAGCCCGATTGCCGCAACCAGTGCGATGCCAGTGCGTGTGCCGGGTGGGCCGGCGCCAGGCACCCAGCCAAGCAAGAGGTAGCCAATCAGCACTACGCTGATCAACGCCGGCGGCAGCAGCAGCTTTCCTCTCAGGCGCATCTTGATATCCTTTCCGGTTCCGCCCCCGTCCGTGCAGACTCGTATCCCAACAAAATGGCCTTTGCCTTACACCTTGCCCAGCCACTGTCGAGGAATGCCGCGTCTGTGCCACCCACGCGTGACATGCCGGCGCGAGCCCTTCCTAACATAGCCCACGATCCCGCCACCAACCAGTGCCGCGGAAACACGCCCTCGCCTGCCCATTGGCGCTAATCGACGGATTTAATTGAACGCCGCGTGAGAGTTTCGTGATCTTTGTCGGCCAGAGTGACACTGAGTGAAATCGCCACCGACAGGACCTCCGATGCCAACCACCAGCCTCCACCCGAATCTGGGAGCCCCCGTCCCGTCCGGCGCCGGGATCGGCTTGCGCGCGCCACACTATCGGCAGGTCCTGACGGAAACACCGCCCACAGGATGGTTCGAAGTCCATAGTGAAAACTACTTCGGTGATGGCGGTCAGCCCCTTCACTACCTCGCGCAGGTACGGGCTACCTACCCGCTGAGCCTGCACGGGGTCGGCCTGTGCCTGGGCGCTACGGACCGGCCGGATCGCGCACACCTGCAGCGTCTGGCTGCACTGATCCGGCGCTTCCAGCCAGGGCTGGTATCCGAACACCTGAGTTGGGGCCGCATCGGAGGCCGCTACCTTAACGACCTGCTGCCCCTGCCCTACACCGAGGAGTCGCTCGCCATCGTGTGCGGGCACGTGGCGGAAGTACAAGACTACCTGCAACAGCAGTTGCTGGTGGAGAACATCACCAGCTATCTCCGGTTCACCCACTCGACGATTCCCGAGCCTGAATTTATCGCGGCGCTGGTGGCGCGAACCGGTTGTGGCATCCTCCTTGACGTCAACAACATCTACGTCAACGCGGTCAACCACGGCACCGATGCATCGGGCTATATCGATGCGATTCCCGTGGGCGCCGTGAACGAGATCCACCTGGCCGGCTTTGACCACAGCGGCGGCATGCTGATCGACACCCATGGCCAGCGTGTGGCGGAGCCGGTATGGAGCCTCTATCGGCATGCGCTCGCCCGCTTTGGCCCGGTTCCCACCCTGATCGAGTGGGATACCGACATTCCCCCGCTCGAGGTACTGCTCGAAGAAGCCCGCAGGGCCGACCAGATGCTGGAGACCGACGATGCCTTCATTGCATGAAATCCAGGGTTGCTTTGCCCGGGCGGTGCTCGAGCAGGACACGGCTGCACTGTCCGACCACATCGTTGGCGGCGCCATTGACGGGCAGCGGTGCCTCGGCATCTATGCCAGCAACGTGCGCCACAACTTGTGCGAGGCCCTGCGCGCCGTATTCCCCGTGATCGAGCGCCTGGTGGGCGAATCTTTCTTCGATGCCACGGCGGCCCGGTATATCCGGGCCTGCCCATCTACCAGTGGCGACATCCAGCGCTTCGGCGAGAGCTTTCCCAACTTCCTCGCGCAATTCGGGCCGGCGGCGGGCTTGCGCTACCTGCCCGATGTGGCGAGGCTCGAATGGCTCATGCATGAGGTGTTCCACGCGGCAGATGCCGAGCCGCTCGCGCTCAACCGCCTGGGCGCGCTCGCCGAGGCCGATGCCGCAGTCCTGCGCCTGACGCTGAACCCAGCCTGCCGCTTGCTCGCGTCGCCGTTTCCTGTACTGCATATCTGGCGGGCCAACCAGCCGGATACAGCCGACGATACCGAGATCGACGTCGACATCGGCGGCGACTGGCTGCTGGTCAGGCGCAGCGGCTTTGTGGTTGAAGTGCAGTCCCTGTCGGTCGGCGAATACACCATGCTCGAGGCACTGGATGGCGGTGCCGCGCTCGAGCCGGCATATCAACAGGCGCTGCAGGCTGCGCACGGCTTCGCGCTGGCCGACTTTATCCAGCGACGCATCCTGGACGCGACCATCATTGACTTCGACGCGTGCGCCGCCTGCCTTATCCCCGCGCCAGGTCGATCGTAAAGGCGGTGCCCTTGCCGAGCGCGCTGCGCACACGGATCTCGCCGCCGTGCAACTGGACTATGCGCCGGCTGATGGCCAGCCCGAGACCGACGTTGCTGCCATTGTCAGACTCCGTCCGCTCCACCCGGTAATAGCGGTCGAACACACCCTGTACCTGGCTCGCGTCTATGCCCTGGCCGGTATCGCGCACGGTCAGTTCGACGCGCTCCCCGGCGGCCTGGACATCGACGCTGATTTCTCCGCCAGCAGGCGTATAGCGCATGGCGTTCTCGATCAGGTTTTCCAGTACCCGCTCGATCATGCCGATATCGGCATTCACTGGCGGGCACCCGGGACCCGATGTCGCCAGCAGGGCCAGTCCGCGCTTGTTTGCCGCCAGAGCAAACTTCTGGACCACGTCCTGCGCCAGTTCCGACAACGGGAAGCTCTCCAGGCGCGGCTGAACCTCCCGCGCTTCCAGCTTGGTCAGGTCAAATAGGTCCTGCACCAGCTTGCCAAGCCGCTCGCAATGCCTGGTGGCCACCTGCAGGTAGCGATTGCGGTCTTCGGGCGTCAGCTCTTCGGCCTTCAGCAGCAGCATTTCCAGGTAACCCTGCATTGATGCGAGCGGCGTACGCAGATCGTGGGAGACATTGGCAAGCAACTCGCGCCGTTGCTGGTCCACCTGTGACAGCTGGGCGAACTGCGTGACGATACGCTCGGACATTTCCTCGAAGGCCGTGCTGAGCTTCTGGATCTCGTCGTCCGCACGGCCGTCTTGCGCCAGTCGCACCGGCGTGGAGAAACCGCCCACCCGGAATGTCTCGATGGCTTCCGACAGCACGCGTAGCCGCACCGTCAACAGCCGAAACACGATCAGCGCCGCCACCAGGCTGAAGGCCACCGTACCGATGATGAGGTCGGTCGCCAGTTCGATCAGGCGCTGCGTCTCGATCATCTTCTGAGAGGCGAGGATCATCAGCGCACCGATGGTAATGAACACCGCCATCAGCACCACCGCCAGTCTCCCGTACAGGGTTTGGAACATGTAGCCCCCTTCCCCCTTCTTTTCTCTTCCCCCGCTACGCGTTGCTGAACTTGTAGCCCACGCCCCATACGGTCTGGATGTACTCTGGCTCGTTGGGGTCGAGCTCGATTTTGGCGCGCAGTCGGTTGATGTGCGAACTTACGGTGTGCTCGTAGCCACTATGGCTATAGCCCCAGACCTGATCCAGCAATTGGGCGCGGCTGAAGACGCGCCCCGGATTGCTGGCAAAGTAGAGGAGCAGCTGGAATTCCTTGGCGGTAAGGCAGATAGGTGCGCCGCGCACGCTCACTTCACGCTTGTCGATATCGATGTGCAGGGCCTTGACCTGCACTGCCCTGGGGCCACCCGATGGCGGGTTGGCCAGGGTGTCGATCAGCCGGAAGATCGCCTTGACCCGCGCGGTCAGCTCCAGGACGCTGAAGGGCTTGGTCAGGTAGTCGTCGGCGCCCATCTCCAGTCCCAGCACCCGGTCCAGTTCAGTAGAGCGTGCCGTGAGCATGAGGATGGGGGTATAGCGCGGTTCTGCACGCAGACGCCGGCAGATTTCCAGCCCGTCGGCACCCGGCAGCATCAGGTCCAGGATGACCAGGTCATAGGGACGGCTCAGTGCCTCTTCCAGTCCCGCCCTGCCATGGTTGATCACTTTCACGTCGCAAGACAGGCCGCTCACCTGCAGCCGTACCAGTTCGGCGATATCTGCGTCGTCCTCGATCACCAGAACCTGGCGCGACATGGCTTTACCTCATCTTGAAACCTGCGGGATATCGGCATGACCGTCCTTGCCGCCCGGTTTGCGGCGTGGGAGCCACTGAACCATTCTAGAACGCATTTCGTGGATGGAAAGCCCTCCGCCGGCGTGGCCATGGCTGCGGCCTGTCACCACCCACGCCGTCGTGAAGAAAATTTGAAATTTGAGCGAAACAAGCGTGAGCTCGCCTTTCCATACTGCAGTCCAGAGACAGGTATCCCTCCTGTCCTGAACCCAACCGAATACGGAGTGTGCATCATGAACAGCGATCAAATCATCCGCGGCGCAATTGCAGGCATGCTGGCACTTGGCATTGCCGGCGCCACCTCCCAGGCCATGGCAGCGGCAGGCAGCAATGAAAAATGCGCGGGCATTGCCAAGGCTGGCAAGAACGACTGCGGCACCAGCAAGAGTTCCTGCGCCGCCACGGCCAAAATGGACCGCGACGCGGAAGCCTGGATCCTGGTTCCCACGGGCACTTGCGAAAAGATTTCAGGAGGCCGCTTGCAGACGTCCGAGTTCGCCAAGCCAGGTGGCAAGAGCGGCGAGCTCAGCCCGGCCGCCAAGGCGGCCCACCCGGCCTGAGCGGCACCCCAGCCCGCAGCGGAACGCCGTGACACGTGGGTCACGGCTGCCCGGACGCGCCCCAAATTCCTGACCGCTTCGTGAGGTAGCCCAAATGAAATGCACCACCCCCTTGTCGTCCGCGCCACTGCATGTTGCCGGCGCAAAGACTTCGCGCGTCATCGCAGCCGGGCAGGCGGCGATCCGTCTACTGGAAATGCTCACTCCCGTGCTCGATCTCGGCATACGGGTACTGATCGGCCTGGTGTTCTTCCAGTCCGGGCTGACCAAGCTCGCCAGCTGGTCAACCACGCTTGCGTTGTTTGAAAGCGAGTACGCCGTACCACTGCTGAGCCCGACCCTGGCCGCCTATCTTGGCACTGCCGCGGAGCTGTGCCTGCCGGTGCTGCTCGTGCTCGGCCTCGGTACGCGGGCGGCCGCGCTTGCCTTGTTCGTCTTCAACATGGTCGCGGTGATCTCGTATCCGGGATTGGGCGAAGTTGGCCTGAAAGACCACCAGTACTGGGGGCTCCTGCTGCTGGTCACGATGCTGCACGGCCCCGGCCGCCTGTCGCTGGACCACCTGATCGACCGCTTCCTGCTGCGCGGCAAGGGCAGCCATTAGCTCGAAAGCCCCAGGCGCCGCGCCAGGGCGAAAGGAACCGTCATGCTTGCAGAGAACAACATCGTCATCATCGGTGGTGGATTCGCCGGCACCACGCTGGCCCAGACGCTGGAGAAGCTACTGCCGATGACTCACCGGCTGATCCTCGTCAGCGACGAAAGCTACACCACCTTCAACCCGATGCTGGCCGAGGTGGTGGGTGCCTCGGTCTTCCCTGAACACGTGATCGTGCCGATCCGCCAGATGCTCAGGCGGACCCAGTTCATCATGGGCACTGTGCAGGACGTCAACTACGCACAGGGCAAGCTGTCCTGCACGACCCTGGCGGGCCTGCGCGAAATTCCCTTCGACCATCTGGTGTTTGCCTTCGGCACCCGTGCGAATCTCGACCTGGTGCCAGGCATGGCCGAGCACGCCCTGCCCCTGAAGCTTGTGGGTGACGCCCTGTTTATCCGCAACCGCGTCCTGCGCCAGCTGGCCCGCATGGAACTGGAGTCGGACCTCGTCCTGCGCCGGCGGCTGGGACATTTCATCGTGGTGGGCGGGGGCTTCTCGGGTGTGGAGGTTGCCGGTGAACTCGCCGATTATCTTTGCAGCATCCGGCGCTTCTACCCGCGCGTGAAGCGCGAAGAGCTGGCGGTGACGCTGCTCCATGACACCGGACAACTGCTTCCCGAGTTGCCCGCCTCGCTTGGCTTGGCCGCGGCACGCCATATGACCGCTCGCGGCATCCGACTCAGGCTCGGTACCCGGGCCGCCCGCTTCGAAGCCGACACGGTGGTGCTGGCTGACGGCGAAACGATCGAGGGGGCAACGGTGATCTGCACCGTCGGCATCAGGCCAAACCCGCTGGTCACCACCCTGGAGCGCAATCTCGCGCTGGCCACCCTGCGCGGACGCATCGAGACCAACCCGGATATGTCAGTGCGCGGCATGCCCGGACTGTGGGCCATCGGCGATTGCGCGCGGGTTGCCAACGCTGCCACCGACGAGGATTCGCTGCCAACCGCGCAGTTCGCCGTGGCCCAGGCGCGCCAGCTTGCCCACAACCTCGCCGGCCACCTCGAACAGCGTGAGAGCAAGCCGTTCTCGTACCAGAGCAAGGGCGCGATGGCCAGCATCGGGCATATGAAGGGCGTTGCCCAGGTCTATGGCTTCAGCTTCTCAGGGTTGCCGGCCTGGCTGGCCTGGCGTGCGGTGTACCTGATGCGCATGCCGACGCTCGGCCGCAAGCTGCGCCTTTGGGCCGAGTGGAGCTGGTCCATGTTTTTCCCGACCGACATCACTCACCTGCGCTTTACACGCACCAGCGAGGCAGACGAGTTGCCACGCGAGACACTGCCACCGCACCGCCCACACGCGCCGGATGCGTCGGCCACCCCCATCGCAGCACCTGACCTTTCGGGGATACCACGGGCGCTCCACGCGACTCCCGCACCCACGCTGACAGGAGATCATCATGCTTGAAGGAAAATCCGCCATCGTCACCGGATCCAGCAGCGGTATCGGGCTCGGCATTGCGCGCGCCTTCGCCGCCCATGGCGCCGACGTCCTGCTGAACGGCTTCGGCGATGCCGACAATATTGAAGCCACGCGTGCGGGACTGGAGCGCGAACATGGCGTGCGCGTGCGCTATTCGCCGGCGGATATGAGCCAGCCTCGCCAGGTTCGAGAAATGGCCGAATTCGCTGCATCTGAGTTCGGCAAGGTTGACGTCATCGTGAACAACGCGGGCGTCCAGCATGTGGCCCCGACCGAAGAGATGCCGGACGACAGGTGGGATGCTATCGTTGCCATCAACCTGTCCTCGGCGTTCCACCTGATCAAGGCCGTCCTGCCCGGCATGAAGGCCAGGCGCTGGGGCCGCATCATCAATATCGCCTCCGCCCACGGCCTGGTGGCCTCGCCGTTCAAGGCGCCGTATGTTGCCGCCAAGCACGGGCTGATCGGGCTGTCCAAGGCTGTGGCGCTGGAGACGGCCGAGTATGGGGTTACCAGCAATACGATCTGCCCCGGCTATGTCAAGACGCCGCTGGTGGAACAGCAGATTGCCGACCAGGCGCGCGCGCACCGGATCTCGGCCGCCGACGTCGTGCGCGATGTCATGCTGGTGCACCAGGCGCGCAAGGAGTTCGTGCGGATTGATGAACTCGCCGCCCTGGCCGTGTTTCTGGCCTCGGACAATTCAGCCTCGATGACCGCCACCGCACTCGCAATGGATGGTGGCTGGACTCAGCACTGAGGAACAAGACATGTCGACCGATCCTGGAATGCAAGATCCCGGCGAAGCTGGCCAAGCCGTAAAGCCGGTCACGCTGGCGCTGCAAGGCGGGGGAGCCCATGGTGCCTTTGCCTGGGGCGTTCTGGACCGTCTGCTCGAAGACGGCCGGCTTGCGATCGAGGGCGTCAGCGCCACCAGCGCCGGCGCGATGAACGCCGCAGTGCTCGCGTACGGCCTGCTTCAGGGTGGGCCGCCACGCGCCCGCACCGCCCTGCACGACTTCTGGCGGGACGTTGCCAGCACCGCGCGCGCCAGCAGCCCGTTCCGCAAACTGCCATGGGAAAACTTGCTGCACAACGGTTACGGGCTCGACTATTCGCCGATGTACCTGCTGACGGACATCATGCTGCGGGTGCTGTCGCCCTACCAGTTCAACCCGCTCAACTTCAACCCGCTGCGCGACGTCCTCGCCCGCCATGTCGACTTTGACGCGCTTAACCAGCACTGCCCGATCCCCCTTTATCTGTGCGCGACCAATGTCGAGACCGGAAAAGTACGCGTGTTCTCGCGCGAAGACATCTGCCTGAAGGCGGTGCTGGCTTCAGCCTGCCTGCCGTTCCTGTTTCGGGCGGTGGAAATCGACGGGGAACACTACTGGGATGGCGGCTATGTCGGTAACCCCGCCATCTTCCCGCTGATCTACAACTGTGGTGCACGGGATGTGGTGATCGTCCATATCAATCCCATCGTGCGCAAGGGCGTGCCGAAGACCGCCGCGGAGATCCTCAATCGGATCAACGAGGTCAGCTTCAACTCCTCGTTGATCCGCGAACTGCGCGCGATCAGCTTCGTCACCAAGCTCATCCAGGATGGCAAGGTCAAACACGGGGAAATGAAGGAAATGCTGATCCACTCGATCCGCTCGGACCAGACCATGATGGCGCTCGGCGTCTCCAGCAAGCTCAACGCCGACTGGGACTTTCTTTGCTACCTGCGCGATCAGGGCAGGGACGAAGCCGGGCGCTGGTTGCAGCAGAACTACACCGCAATCGGTGAACGGTGCAGCGTAGACCTGGACCAGGAATTTCTCTGAACCAACGCAGCGCACACGCGGCCGTCAGCGCGGATTCCTCAAGGAGGAAACGCCCATGAAACTCATGCTGCTGAGCCCCTCCTTTGGCGGCGCCCTGCTTTGCGCCGCCGTGATGGGATTCGCCATCCAGCGCGGCGCAACCTGTGCGGTTGCCGCGGTCCGCGAGATCACGTCATCGCGCAGTTGCAAGCGCCTCCTTGCCATGGCGGAAGCCGCGCTGTACGTAGGTGGCGGGCTGCTGATCGCGCAGCGCTTGGATCTGCTTCCGGCTATGCCATCTGGCTATCCGGTCGATGCCTTGACCGTCCTGGGAGGCGCCCTGCTCGGACTGGGCGCCTTTATCAATGGCGCGTGCGTATTCGGCGCCGTCGCCAGGCTGGGCAGCGGGCAATGGGCGTACGCTGCAACGCCCGTCGGATACTACGTGGGCTGCGTGGGGCTGCTTGCGCTGTGGCCCCAGGCGGAGCGCCCGGTGCTCGCCGCCACTTCGCCGGTGTGGCGCGCTGCGCCGCTGCTGACCGTGCTTTTCCTTCTCTACGTCGGGTGGCGGCTGCTCCGTCCGTGGCTCCGGGTGAGACGAAAATGCGCTTTTGCATCCCTGGGGCAAAGATGGCATGAACGCGCTGGCGCGCGGATCTGGTCGCCGCACCACGCCACTACGGTGATCGGACTCACATTCCTGCTGCTCCTGTTGCTGGCGGGGGCCTGGTCATACACCGAGGTGCTGGCCGAACTGGCGCGTGGCGGCGCCGGCATGTTGCCGGCACGGGCATTGCTGTCGCTGGGCTTGCTCGCCGGTGCTGTCCTTGGCGGGATGAGCGCCGGCCGCCTGGAAGGTACCGGGATTTCCTTTGCGCAATGTCTGCGTTGCTTCATCGGCGGCGCCATCATGGGCTGGGGCAGTCTGCTGATCCCCGGCGGGAACGATGGGCTGCTGCTGGTTGGCATGCCGCTGCTGTGGCCGTATGCGTGGATAGCCTTCGGCACGATGTGCGTCACCATCGCGTTCGCGCAACGGCTCCAGCGTCGGCTTGGCCAGGCCGTTGCGACTCCCGGCGCCCCGCATTCATAGGCAGGGACAACCCGGACCAGTCGTGCTGAACTGCCGACTGCCTGAAGGAGAAAGCATGACCCACCGAATCGGAAACGCCCTGGTGATCGCGAGCGCGCTCGCTGCCGTCGGGCTTGCGATCAGGCAGAACACGCATCTGCTGGCCAGTTCCTCGGCACATTTTGCCCTGGACCGTGAACGGTGCTTCGGCGTGGCCAGGGCAGGCAAGAACGACTGCGGCACCGCACTGCACGCTTGCGCTGGCCGCGCCCGCTACGATGCCGCCGCCGACGAATGGCTGATGCTGCCCGCCGGCACCTGCACGCGGATCGCGGGCGGCAGCCTCAAGTCCGCCGCATCCTGAGCGGCGGCCGCGGGACAGGGCGATGCAAGAGGAAGGACAGATGGTGCCAGCGCCGCACCGGCAGCAATCGCAGCGCATCGCGGCAAGGATCGCGGCGAGACTCGCAGCGAAGCTCTCCGCGTTTGGCCAGGGTATGCAATTGCCGCCACGCGTTCGGCGGGAGTTGGAGCGCGAACAGTACCTGAGTGAGTTGCTGGTGACGTCATTGCAACTGCTGGTGTTGCTCCTGTTCGCGGTCCTGTATCTCGAAACTCCCCCGGGCTTTTCACCCGACGCGCCCATACGCGCGGTACCGCTCGGCATCTCGCTGTTCGCGGTGCTGGCGTTGGTCCGGCTCTACCTTGCCATGACCGGGCAACTGGCCAACTGGATGGTGGGACTGAGCGTGGTGGCCGAAATGGCGGTCCTGATCTTCGTCATCTGGGCCTACCACCTGCAGTACGAGCAACCAGCCCAGATGTACCTGAAAACCACCGAATTCGCCTATATCTTCAGCCTGATCGCCTTGCGTGCCTTGCGCTTCGAACCGCTCTGGGTGGCACTGTCGGGCCTCACGGCGACGTTGGGCTGGCTGCTGTTGCTGCACTACGCGCTGACACACGCGAGCGGCAACCCTATCACCTGGGACTATGTCACCGCATTGCGCTCGACCCAGATTCACTACGGCGCGGAATTGGACAAGCTCCTATCCATCCTGATCGTCAGCGCGGTGCTGGCGTTGGCCTTGGCCAGGGCGCGCGGCTTTGTGGTCAGGGCCGTCAGGGGCCAGCAGGCGGTTGCGGACCTGTCGCTATTCTTTGACGATTCCGTGGCCAATCGAATCACCGACTTCGAAGCAAACATCATGGCCGGCCACGCCGAACTGCGCGACGCGTCGATTGTGTTCCTCGATATGCGCGGCTTCACTCAGGCGGCTGCCATGCTACAGCCATCGGCACTGATCCAGTTGCTGGGTGAATACCAGAGCCTGGTTGTGCCGATTGTCAAAGCGCACGGCGGCAGCATAGACAAGTTCATGGGTGACGGCATCCTTGCCAGCTTTGGCGCGGTCACTGCCGACGATCGCCATGCGGCCAATGCCTTGCACGCCATCGATGCCATCCTAGTAGCGGTCGACCAGTGGCGGGTCCAGCGCCAGTCCAAAAGCCAGCCGGCACCTGACGTCGGCGCCGGGATGGCAAGTGGTCCGGTGCTGTTCGGCATACTTGGGCACGGCAGTCGACTTGAGTACACGGTGATCGGCGACACGGTCAATCTGGCGGCCAAGCTTGAGAAGCAGAACAAGACTCAGGGCACGCGAGGCCTTACCACGCGAGCCAGCTATCAACAGGCTCGCAGGCAGGGCTATCTTGGCGAGAAACACGTCCTTCCTGAGCAGCCTGTCGACGGAGTTAGCGGCACGATCCATCTGGTGGACCTGGCACTGGGATCGGATGCCTGATTGGGTCAGCGTGGCGGCGAGCGCGGCGAGGAACGCCTCAATCGCGTTGACAGGATGACAAATTATTAACTCAGTGTGAGACCCGATTTTTCTACGGCCCGATCAGGGGGCAGCCGCGGACCTGCAATACGCGAGCTCATCAAATATTAACGACTTCCCCGTCCCGCGATAACGATCGCGTCCATCAATCTGAACAGGAGGGGAAGTCATGTGCGGCGCCAAAGCCTGTAGAGCGCACCTACTGGACGCTGATTGTCGCCTTCATATGCGGGTGTATCCCGCAGAAGACCTTGTAGACACCTGGTTTATCGAACCTGAACTTGTACGTGTCGTTCTGATCGAGCGCGCTGGAGTGGAACAGACCGGCGTCGTCGACAACCGTGTGCGGTTCGCCATCGAGATTTTTCCAGGTCACGGTCGAGCCGGCTTTGATCGTGAGCGACATCGGCGAGAACGTGAAGTTCTTCACAACGACGACATTAGTCTGCTGAGCTTGCGCGACGGAGAACTGGAAAACCAATGCCGCCATGAGCATACCGGCCCCGAGGGGGACGACATAGGCGCGGCGAAAGATAGTCGTTAACATGATGCGGGTCCTGGCTGGTGAGCAGTACGTGGCAATTCAGGCGAGCGTTGTGTCGGCAAGCGTCGCTGTGAGCGGGTGGCGCAAGATCTTGATGCTGGTCACGCCAAGCATCTTGGAAAGCTGATCGCGCGGTACCGTCAGCGGCATGGGTCCGGGACCATTGCCGGCCGTCGGTTGCGGATAGGCCGTCGAGCGCGCCGTATGGAAGGTGATATTGCCCTCCACCTTCGACACAATCTGGTGGATATGGCCGTTCAAGACAGTGACCGAGCCGAAGCGCTTCAGATTGCTCATTGCCTCACCGGCATCGCCGGTGCCCCAACCCCACGGTTGGTAGATCGTCCACATTGGCATGTGAGCGAAGACGACGATCGGTGTGCTGGTTGAGCGCTCCTTCAGATCCGCTTTCAGCCATGCGAGTTGGTCGTCGCCCAAGCCCCCCAAACCGTTCGGCTTGAAATGCATCACGTTGACTAGGGCGATGAAGTGCACGCCCCTGTGGTCGAAGCTGTAGTAGCCCCTATTGCCAGAGGCTTGACCAAAACGGTTGAAGTATTCCGTCCCGGGCCCATCGGTCACATCATGCTCGCCAGGTACGGTATGCAACTCGGTGATATTCAGGCCCGACATCAATTGGGCCGCGTGGTCGAACTCTTCCGCCTTGGAAAGATGCGTAATGTCGCCGGTGTGAATCGTCAGCGCCGGCTTGATCGGCATGGCGTTGACGTAGTCGATCGTCTTCTTGAGCGTGCCCGCTACGTCGGGATTGGCTTCCTTATTGAAGCCAATATGGGTGTCGCTGATCTGCAGGAAAAGGGGGACCCCCGCGGCAACTGAAGGGTCCTTCCCTGAGGCGGCAATGGCCAACTCCACCGGCGCGAAAACACCGCCGGCCAAGACAAAGACGGTCCCCGCACCACCAAAGGCGAGACACTTCAACGCGGCGCGGCGCGACGAATCGGATGGAAGATCTGACGACATAATGCCCTCACGATTAAGGTTAGAGAGGTAGATCGCCGGACTATCCGACGGGCCCTCTCGATTGGGTTCAAGTGCTAGACTGTCAAGCCATCCGTTTTATTCCACCGTAAGCACCGCACTGCGTCGGCCCGGAAGCAGGATGCGCACGCAGGTCCGTTATGAAGCGTTCAGCTTGGCCGGCATTGGTAATCGCCCTGTAGTTCATTCCTGCGGCAATCTGGTGGCCGAGGTGACAACTCGCTGCCCGTATAGGTGAAGCACGGCGCACGCATCGTGGCTCGGTCACATGGATGTTGATCGGGTGCGGCTTGTTGCGATGGGTAATCAAGACTGGCGCATCGAGAGCTTGGAGAGTCGAGCATGTCGCGCTTTCCCTATCTTCAACGATTGCGGCCCGCGGGGGTCAGAACGGTCCGGCTGGCCACCGGATTGGTGTTGTTCACTTACGTAGGGACGCACCTCCTGAATCACTCGCTGGGGAATATCTCGCTCGCATGGCTGGAGCGTGATCTGCTTGTGCAGAAGTTCATCTGGCAGGGATGGCTCGGAACGGCCGTGCTGTACAGCGCGCTGGTGATGCATTTCTTCCTGGGTCTGTGGGCTCTATACGAACGGCGCTCGCTGAACTGGACGCCAGGTGAGGTCGCGCAACTCGTCCTCGGCTTGTGCATACCGCCGCTGCTAGCCAACCATGTTGTCAATACGCGGGTCGCCTTTGCCGCGTTCGGCCTGAACAAGGGTTACGCACAGTTGCTGTATTCGTTCTGGATCACCTCACCGTTCTTCGGTCGTGTGCAGCTGATGCTGTTGGTGGTCGCCTGGCTGCACGGGTGTTACGGCATCTGGTTCTGGTTGCGGTTGAAACCATGGTTTGCTGCGTGGCGGAGCGTGCTGCTGAGCATCGCCGTGCTGCTCCCGGTGCTCGCGCTGCTAGGCTTCTTGCAGGGCGGACGGGAAGTGATGGCGCTTGCACAGGATCCCGTCTGGCGCGCGGCGGCGACCCGGCCGACGGTTATCGGAACAGAGCTGCAAAATCTCTGGCTCATCGAGCTGCGCAACGATTTTTTGCTCTTCGCTGGTGGTGCTCTGCTGCTGGTGCTCGCAGCGCGGCTGGTGCGCACGGTGCGGGAGCGCCGGGTTGGGCGCGTCTGCGTGCTGTATCCGGACGGACAAAAGGTATTCGCGCCGCTCGGATTTTCGGTTCTCGAGGCCAGCCGCATGGCCGGCGTTCCCCATGCCAGCACCTGCGGCGGCCGCGCCCGATGCACCTTGTGCCGGGTACGCGTGCTCAGCGATGTGCCGCTGTCCCCGCCGGCCGAGGCAGAGCGGCGTGTTCTAGAGCGGCTGGGAGCGGATTCGCAGACAGTGCGCCTCGCCTGCCAGTTGCGGCCGACCCACGACCTCTCCGTGTGGCCACTGGTGCCACCGGCTGCATCCACGGCCTTCTTGCAACGGCGCCAGTGGGACGTCATGCCGCATGAGCAATTCGCGGCGTTCATGTTCGTGGATATGCGGGATTCCACGAAGCTTGCGGCGGCACAACTACCGTTCGACAGCCTATTCGTGGTCAGTCGCTTCTTGAGTGCAGTCTGCTCCGCAGTAGTCCAGGCAGGCGGCGTGCCAAACCAGTTCCTGGGGGACGCAGTGCTCGCGATCTTTGGCTTAAGCGGCGAGCCGTCCGCCGCCTGTCGTCAGGCGCTAAGCGCGGTGCCGCTGGTGGCATCCAGCATCGACGAACTCAACGTTGCACTCGAGCAGCAACTGCAGACCAGGATCCGGTTTGGCATTGGATTGCACTGCGGCCGGGCGGTAATGGGACAGATTGGTTTTCGCGAGCATGTCGCGTTCACTGCGATTGGTGACCCGTTGAACGTGGCCTCGAGACTTGAGCAGTTGACAAAAGAGCTCGCTTGCGAGGCGATCGTCTCAGAACAGGTCTTCCAGCATGCTGGCGTTTTGGCCGCCGACCTGCCGCAACTTTCCGCACGCCTGCGAGGCCGCGATGAGCCGGTAACTGTCCGCGTGCTGTCCAAGTCGGCACAGATGCCTCGGGCCTGACTGCGCCTCTCCGGCACGGCCGCCCGTGGCGCCGCTGACCGTGACCGGGCAGACGTGCTGCCAGCTAAATTAGGAGCAACATGACTATACCCACCTCCAAGTACGGAGCAGGTCGATGCCTCCTCAGGGTCGCCGCAATCTGGGCACGTCTCGGCACGCACCGCTTCGTCCCCGATGACTTCAGTCGCTCCGCCACAGTACGCTTCATGCGCGATCCGCCGCCCAGGTACAGGCCGCCGTTTTGGAAGAACTGACCGTTCGGCACGCCGCACAGGAACCCACGACAGCGGTTACCGTGCGGCGGCGGCACAAAGGCAGCATTTCAGGCGTGAGCGCCGTCGGTGAACGGATCGCGCGGGTCCGTGACCTTCTCACCGTCCGTGAAGACATCGAATTTGCCTGTCTTCGCGCCGTTGGTGAACGGATCACGAGGCCCGGCAACGTGGGTATTGCAGTCGGCGCAGGTACTGTCGGTGCGACCAGCAAAGGCATAGGATTGGGCTGCGAAGGATGCCAGCGCGGCAGCAGCCAGCGGAATCAGGATTTTCATGACAATCTCCAGATGCGGTAAGTCCAGGGCGCGAGGCACAGAGCGTGTCGCCACGTGGGCTGTGCCCTGGTGCTGCACGACGCTCTGTCTCCGTGGCGATCCAGGATCCCGCGGAAACCAGTGCGCCGTGCACTAGTAAGACGCTGGCTGAGCGCGGTTTATTCCTGCTCGTTTTGCGTGGCCCGGAGCGCTTGTACAAAGGCATGCAGGTGCGCGGGCTCGGCATCGGTGATGGCCCAGAAGTTCATGCCGTGCTGGTGCCAGCGGGCAATCGCGTATCCGTCAGTGGAATAGCTTGCCGGTGCCGATGCGCCGTTCGTCGCCGGCAGGATGTAGAGATCGATCGGATGCTGCTGGTAACGGTAGATCAGTACGCCAACGGTGCGGCGGTCGATATAGTCCACCCGGCCGCCTGCCAGCGGAAAGCCCTGCGCCGCGAGGTCGGTGACCGGCGGCGCATAGTCGAGCCGGCCGTTGAACCACGGTTTGACTGTGTGCTGGTCGGTCGATACCACATCGATCGGGTGCTGCGACAACAGCGCGCGCACGTGGCTCGATACGATCGCCTGCCCCAGTGCATCGGCCTGCGGCGGCCGCACCAGGGTGAGCGCGCCCAACACCAGCGCCGAGGCCGCTACCCCGGCAAGACCGCCGCCTGCCCACGCCAGCGCGCCGCCGGAGGAAAGCGTGGGCCAGGTGAAGCGGGCCATGCGAGAACGCGGTTGGCGCGGCAGTCGGGCCAGCACACGCGCAGGCAGATGCGCCGGCGCGCGGTGATAGAGCGATCCGTCGTGCAGCATGCCGTGCAGCGAGTTTTCCATCGCATCATCATTCATGATTCGCTCCCGTTGAATGACCCCGCACCGGGCGGAGCGCGATGCCGCCAATGCCGCCGCGCACCCTCGCCTGCTCGGCGCGCACTGCCGCGCAGAGCAGGTGACGTGCGCGCGCCAGGCGCGACATCACGGTGCCGATTGGAATGTCGGCAACCAGGGCGATATCGCGATAGCTCATTTCTTCGAGCTCACGCAGGACAAGCACTTCGCGATAGATGACCGGCAAACGTTCGAGCGCGCGGTGGACCAGTTCCACATCGCCGTGGCGCACTGCAAGCGTTTCGGGATTGCTGCCGATATCGTCGATCCAACCCGGCAAGCGCTCGTCGCCATGCAGCGTTTCGTCGTACGGTGTGCCATCGGCGGCATCGGAGCGCCTGCGCCATTCGCTGAACCACGTGTTCCTGACGATGGCCAGCAGCCACGCGCGCGCATTGTCGCCGTGAAAGCCTTCAAAGAACCGAAATGCACGCAGGTAGGCATCCTGCACGATATCGTCCGCATCGCTTGCGCTGCCGCTCAGCCAGCGCGCCAGGTTATAGGCCGCGTCCAGATGCGGTAACGCCACTTCCGAGAAGCGGCTGGACTTGTCGGTTGCGATCACGGTGTTCTCCTGTCCCTGGCCCATGTAAAACCGCCTGACACCGCGATTTATTCCCGGCGCCGCGTTTTTTTCGGAGGTCGTTCCGGGAATAGAGTCGCGACGCCAGGCGATATACGGAACGGCAGGGTACAACGCCAGGACGAGCCCATGGCGCACGTGGCATTGCCTATGACTCCGTCAGGAAATCCGGAATCACTTGGGTGAGGCGCAGGACGCCAGCAGGATCAAAGTAGAAGTTCATCGTCGCGTACTCCAGGCCATCTTGTGCGAACCGGTAGCCCCAGACCTCGCGGAGCATGCGCGGAAAGCGACTTATCTCAGCGGGCTTCCCGAAGCGAGTCAGGACATCGCGCGTGGTCCATTCGCCGATTCTGGCCCAGCCAAACTCCTCCGCGCTCAGCACCTGCCGGACGCTGACGACCCGCCGGTCGGGACCGATGTCGGCGGCCCATCTGGTCTCGCCTGGCGCGGGATAGAGCCAGCGCCGGGAGCCATCTGGAAATTGATAGATCTCGCGCGGCGCACCCAGCCGGGCCTGAAGCTCTGCCTCGCTGGCGCCGGGCGCCACAGATTGCCATGCCGGGCTCGCGCAACCAGCAGCCAGGGCAACTGCCGCCAGCATGAGGAGGCTGCTTGCAAGGCGCGGGGGTGGCCGCCGGGCGGGCTTCATCGGAAGAACGGGAATCATAATGGGTCTCCGTCAGGAATCATGGAGAGAGCTGCCAGCCGGGATGCACGAGCGCAGCACCGGGACGTGACGTCGAGGGCCTCCCTTGCGATTCAGCCTGAATAGAGGTCGCATTGCGCCAGCGTGATGCACGATGTGGTTGTGGCTGTGGCCGGGTCCACTGGCGCGCATCCGCCCGTTGCGAGGGCGAGGTACATGACGCAAAGCACGAGTGTGGTTCTTGCAAGTGGCATGATGGTCTCCTATGTGGCCGCGATCTACGGCACGCAGCAACGCAGGAGCGATGGCGGAACAACGCCACGCGGGCCGAGTCTTCCCGCGCCGCGACGCACCCGCTGCGGCGTTGCCATCCAGTCATGGAGATTCTGGCCCGTGGCGTCCGCCCCTGCGTGCCGGCACCTGTATGACTGCAACTCACGGGAAGCTATTCGAGCGAACTCGGCCTTGATGCAATATTCCCCGAGTTCTGCGGCGACCCCGTATGCGCCTTAGCGCAACAGGTACAGCGAATGTAGCCCCCCATTTGCCCGCTCGCCCGTGCTCGCGATAGCACCCATGGCGTTATCGCGGGAGCAATCCGCTTTGGCGCGGTCTCCCCTTACTACCGCCACCAGCAAACAAAAAGGCGCGGCCCCTTTCGAGAACCGCGCCCAATCCATTTGCTCAGGGACCAGTCAAGCCCAACTTCGCAGCGATACTCTCCGCTGTCGGACGGGCGTACACCTGAAGCATCGCATCCCCACCCGGCCAGCAGTTGGGCGTTCGAACGCCCCCTCGGATTCGGCCCGCTGCAAGGCTGCAACCTTTCGATCAGTTCTATCCGACCCGAAAAAACTCCACGCTCTGCCCCGCATTGACCGCCCGCCGCAGCCAGTCGGGCATCTCGCCCTGCCCGTCCCAACTTTGCCCCGCGGCGTTGCGGTAGCAGACCACTGGTGGTGGCGGTGGCGCTGGGGCGGGTGGCGGCGGTGGCGGAGGGGGCGGCGGATCGAAGCACCCCGCCGCTGCCAACTCCTCCATGGTCAGCCCGTAGTCGGCCATCTCCGCCTGGATCCAGCGGATCGCCGCCGCCCGCTCAGTTTTTGCTGTCATTGCTGTCGTCACTGCTGTCGCTACTGTCATCCGGGTTGGAGGCGGCCGTCGGCGCGCCCTGCTTGTCTTCTTGCTATTCGTCCAGCTTTTCGCCTTGCGCCTGCTTGTCGGTCGGCGCCGGGCCGCCGGCCTTGCGCCGCCGCCCGCTCTCCCGCCCGGGTGGCGCCACCCGCAATTCTGCCAACAACTGGCGCGCCAGCGCCGCTTCGACCTCGGCCCGTTCGGCCCGGCGCTGCGCCGCGCCCAACTTCGCCTGCGCCGCGTCCCGGTCGACGCCTGCCTGGCGCTGCGCCGCTTCGGCGGCCGCGAGCCGCTCGGTGAGCCGCTCAGTGAGCGCCGCGGCCTGGGCCTCGAGCCGGGCGCGGACTTCGGCCTGCGCCACGGCCGCGTCGCGGGCCTCGCTGCGCGCCGCCACCAGTTCGCCGCGCAGCTCTTCGGCCGTGCGCTCGCTCTTCTGGCGCGCGGTACGCTCGGCGTCCAGCTCGCGCAGGCTCCGCCGCTCGCTGGCCTCGGCCCGTTCCTGCGCGAGGGTCACCTGCTCGCGGGCGCGCTCCAGCTCGGTCGAGAATTGGGTGCGCAGCTCCGCCAGCTGCCGCCCGGCAGCGTCCAGTTCCGCCCGCCCCGCCTCCAGCCGGGCCTGGGTCGCCGCGTGCGCCTGCCGCTCCGCGGCCAGCTCCGCGTGCACGGCGTCGTGCGCCTGGCGCGCCTCGGCCAGCTGCGCAGAGGTGGCGGCCACCTCCTCCCGGGCTGCCGCGGTCTCGGTCCGCGCCGCGTCGCGCTCGGCCTCGGCGACGCTGGCCGCATGGCGGGCCTCGGCGCGCAGCGTAACCAGCTCGCCGGTGGCGGCCTCGTTGGCAGCCTGCCAGATGGTCTGGACCGCCCCGGCGGCGATGTCCTTCAACGCATCCGGCAAGTCGGGATGGTCGATGGTGACGCGCGTGCGCCCGCGCAGCTCCTGCCAGAACGCCTGCAGCACCTCAGCGGGCGTGCCCATGCTGCCCTTGCGTACCAGGCTATAGAGCTTGTTCGCGGTGGGCGTAACGCCATAGCGGAAGAACAGCAGGCCGCAGACCTCGCGGTACAGCGCGCGGGTTTCGGGGAAACGGCTGCGCAGCTCGGCAATGTCGTTGGCCATCGCGGCCTGCAGGGTGGCGTCGTTCAGATCCATGTCGGCAGCGAGCATCAGGGCAAAATGAGTGGAGTGACATAAAAATATTATTACGTAATACGTATAAAAACTAATTTCTAGGCGAATACTTTAGACATAACTGCGCTTATGTCTATCATTCTGGTGTTTTGCTGCAAAACGATGTGCCCCTGCCGTCACTCGCTTATGGAACTGCTCCCCATTCAACCGGTAGAAAGCCTGCGCCTCACCCCGCCGTTGTCTGGTGCCGCCGGCAGTAATCGCGCCCCAGCCACGGCCACGCGGATCGCCGCGGCCGACGACCTGGCCGCCGTCACCGCCTGGCTCACGCGCTATGCCGATAGCGCGGCGACACTCCCCACCTACCGGCGCGAGGTCGAGCGGCTGATCCTGTGGGCGGTCCTGCAACTGGGCAAGCCGCTGTCCTCGCTCACGCACGAAGACCTGCTCGCCTACGAGCGCTTCCTGGCCGATCCGCAACCGGCCGCGCGCTGGGTCCTGAGCGGCAGCATGAAGCTCGCGCGCAGCCATTCGGACTGGCGCCCCTTTGCCGGGTCGTTGTCGGCCGGCAGCGTGCGCTAGGCGATGGTGATCCTGAACGCCCTCTTCGCCTGGCTGACCGAGGCCGGCTACCTGGCTGGCAACCCGCTCGCGCTCGCCCGCCGCCGGCGCGCGCCCACCAGGCCGCGCATCACGCGCTACCTGAGCCATGACTGGTGGGCGACCGTGAAAGACACCGTCGCGGCGATGCCGACCGCCACCGCGCGCGCGCGCCTGCATGCGGCGCGCTGCCGATGGATACTGACCGTGCTCTATCTGGGTGGCTTGCGGGCGTCCGAATTGACAGCCACGACCATGGGTGCGTTCTTCTGCCGGCGCGATGCCCAAGGCATCGAGCGCTGGTGGCTGGAGGTGACCGGCAAGGGCAAACAAGGTGCGCCTGGTACCGGCCTCCGACGAGTTCATCGCCGAGCTGGCGCGCTACCGCCGCGCCCACGGACTCGCCTAACCCGCAGCCTGGGAAAACGCGCCCGTTGGTGCTGTCGGTGATCGGCCGTGAGACGGGTCGCGAGAAGGCCCATCACGCGGGGCTCTGCACCTGATTCTGAAAGAGGTGTTCGGCATGGCGGCCTAGCGCCTGCAGGCGCGCGGGCCCGAGTGGGAAGCGCAGGCCGATGTCCTGGCCAGCGCCTCGGCGCACTGGCTGCGCCACACCGCCGGCTCGCACATGACCGACCAGCAGGTCGACCTGCGCTTTGTGCGCGACAACTTTGGGCACAGCTCGCTGTCGACGACGAGCGGCTACCTGCAAAGCGAGGAGGATGCGCGGCACCGGGCGACGCAGGAGCGGCATCGGATCGGGTGGGGCAGCAACTACTGACCTAGGACCTGTGCTGGCTCGGGTGCCTGCGCGTGCCGCGCGCCCGCTTCGTCCTTCGGGTCGGGCGCGCTCGATGGACAACGACATGCAATGGCGTGGTCAATTCGCCGTATTGTTGATCGATCCATGCCGGTCGTGGCTGCCAGAATTTTTCCGGTTCAGGGCAGATTATTGTGGGTTTTGAAACCGATCATTGTGAGCGTAAGGGTTTACCGCCACAAGGGAAATCCCTAACATTGCGCTCATCGAATGCCGCAGTGCAACAACACTGAACCAAAAGGAATGGCATTCACCAGTTTTGAAGGAAGAGGTGAGCCATGAATACCAATCGCCGTGCCCTAGTCGCTGTCGCCGCACTCGCCGCCACCCTGGCGGCTGCGCCGGCGTTTGCCAAGAGTGGCAAATTCGATACTTACACTGACGGCGCGCGGTCTGGGAAGTACGATGTTTATACTGACGGCGCAAAAAGCGGCAAATTCGACACTTATACGGACGGCGCCAGGTACTACATTGCGTCCGACCGCGCCCCCCTCTAAGGCCTGCAAATCCCGGTCGGGGACACCCTCCCCCAACCCGGTTCCGCTCTCCTGAACCCCACACTTCCCCAGAGTGTGGGGCTTTTACTTTTCGGGAACCAGAACTTTCAGACGCCCGATACGGGGGCGTGCCGGGAGAAAGCCCCCGAAATGATACATATTCCCAGAAGTAATAAAGAACGTGGCTTTTATGCGCGTGACGCCAGATGCTCGAGCGCGCTTGGCGCAGCTAGGTCCCGGCTGCTGGAGCAATCGGAGTGACAGCGAGGCGCGCCCTGGATCCATCAATGGATATTCACCCCCTTGAGGCATGCGATCATCTCCAGAGACCCTCTGGTATTTGGTGCTGGTGCTGACCGCTCCGCAGGGCGCCCAATAGAGAAGGCGATTGATGGTCATCAACGGGCAGCGGCGACGTCGTCAAAGGTGCCGGTCGGGGCCCTCGGCCAATCCGCATCCGTCCGATCCGGCATAATGCCCGGCGCACCATGGCGCTACTGGATTGAACTGGGTAATGAAAATGAAGCCGGACATCTCTCGCGAAGAGACCTCACAAAGCACGGACGGGGGCGACGACTGCCCCTTGCGCTGGTTCGACGCGGATCTGGGTGCATTCGAATCGCTCGAGCGATTGATCGCCGAGCATCCGGCGGATTTCTTTGCGGGCGAGCGTTTTGATCCGGTTGGCGCGTGCGCCACACGCGAGGCGGTGTTCGCGTCGGTTGAGCTGCCCGAGACTCC
Source organism: Cupriavidus sp. GW823-FHT06D04 (assembly GCF_058795055.1). NCBI lineage: Bacteria > Pseudomonadati > Pseudomonadota > Betaproteobacteria > Burkholderiales > Burkholderiaceae > Cupriavidus > Cupriavidus sp. GW823-FHT06D04. Next base: position 77,134 of record NZ_JBXAHL010000033.1, read on the forward strand.
GACATCGCCGCAAGCGCACGCCGATCATCTCCTCAACGACGTGTTTCGGCACGTGATGCCCGTGGCATCGCCTACTTTCGTCGGACACATGACGTCGTCGCTGCCGTCGTTCATGCCCTCGCTGGCCAAGGTGGTGGCAGCGCTCAACCAGAACGTCGTGAAGCTCGAGACTTCGGGCGCGCTGACAGGGCTCGAGCGCCAGGTCATCGGCATGCTGCACAAGCTGGTGTTTGGGCAGGACAGCGCGTTCTATGCGAGATGGCTGCACGATGCCGACCACGCGCTCGGCGCGATCTGTTCTGGCGGCACTGTCGCCAACCTCACCGCGCTATGGGCGAGCCGCAACAACTTGCTGGGCGCGCGTGATGGCTTCGCCGGCATCCATCGCGCCGGACTGGTAGCTGCGCTACGCCATTACGGCCATGACGGGCTTGCAATCGTCGTCTCGGAGCGCGGGCACTACTCGTTGCGAAAGGCAGCCGACGTCCTTGGCATCGGGCGCGACAATCTCGTGCCGGTCGGGGTCGATGCAGACGGTCGCATGCGCATCGACTTGCTGCGCGACACCATGCGTGACCTGCAGCAGCGCAACATCCGGCCGATGGCGATCGTCGGCATAGCGGGGACGACGGAGACGGGCGCGGTCGATCCACTCGACGCGATTGCGGATGTTGCTCATGAGGCCGGCTGCCATTTCCACGTGGATGCCGCATGGGGCGGCGCAACACTGCTGTCGGAGCGCGAGCGCTGGCGCTTCGCGGGCATCGAGCGTGCCGATTCCGTCGTCATCGATGCGCACAAACAGTTCTACGTGCCGATGGGTGCCGGCATGGTGCTGTTCCGGAGCCCGGCGTGGACGCAGGAAATCATCCAGCATGCGAACTACATCGTGCGCAAGGGCTCGGTGGACTTGGGGCGCCATACGCTCGAAGGATCGCGCGGCGCGGCGGCAGTCATGCTCTATGCGAACCTTCATCTGCTCGGTCGCAAGGGGTTGGCGCAGTTGATCGATCGAAGCATCGATAACGCTCAATACTTTGCATCCCTGATTGCGCAGCAGCCGGATTTCGAGCTCGATAGCCACCCGCAGCTTTGCATTCTGACCTATCGCCATGTGCCCGAGACCGTGCGCGCCGCGCTGGCAACGGCTTCGGCCGACAGGCGCGAGAAGATCCTGGACGCGCTGGATGCGCTGACCATCAGCATTCAGGAAATGCAGCGCGATGTCGGCCGCTCGTTCGTATCGCGCACGCAGTTGATGTCGACTCAGTGGGGTGGCCGCCCGATTGCCGTTTTCCGCGTGGTCCTGGCCAACCCGGATACGACGCATGCCATCCTGCAGGACATCCTCGACGAACAGCGCGCACTGGCGGCGGCCAGCCCATGCATGGCGCCGTTAATGGCGCTGATGGGGGCGCCGGACGCCGCGTGAGGCATTTGCAACTGGCGGGCGCCAGTCGTCGACCGTGTGTCGCTGGTAACGGTCCGAGACTCGTAGATTCGGTGGGCCTCTTCGGTAGTTAGACGAATGCAGTGTCAATGGGCGGCTGCAGTTCTGTAGCGACCGGCCAAGGCAGGAGTTCGTTGATCCGGTTGATGGGTGGGCGGCGATTCGCAACAGAAATAGCTTTCTGGGTTGAACCCGTTGAGTGTTGCCGTACCAATGACCGTTAACACGACCATCATGACCACGCTCACCTTCACTTTAACCGTTGAGCGGCTGCGGGCGCGCGGGCCCGAGTAGGAGGCGCAGGCCGATGTGTTGGCCAGTGCCTCGGCGCACTGGCTGCGTCACACCGCCGGCTCGCACATGACCGACCAGCGCGCGCCGGTTCCATTGCTAGTCGACATGTCATGCCATCAACAAGAGATCAAGGATAAGTCTCGTAGCATCCGGCACGCGACAAGCTCAGCTAGTCATGCCGCCATCCACCGACAATGTTGCACCCGTGACATAGGCTGCCTTGTCCGAGAGCAGCCACAAAATGGCTTCGGCAACTTCCTCCGGCTGACCGAGCCGCTGCATCGGAATCATGTCGTCAAGCAGATGCACATCGCCATTGGTCGAGCGCATGTAGTTTGGCGTCTGCGTCGCACCCGGGCACACCGCGTTGATGCGGATACCCTGGCCGGCATACTCCTTTGCGACAGCCTTTGTGAGACCGACAACCGCGTGCTTGCTCGCCACGTAATGGGCGATTCCGTTCATTCCGCGTAGCCCAAGAATCGAAGCGTTGTTGACGATGGTGCCGCCGCCGTGGCGTAGCATTGCTTCGACCTGGTACTTGACGCCGTAATATGCGCCCTTGAAGTTCAGGTCAATCACCCACTCCGATTCATCTACCGAAGTCTGGTCGATGGGCTTGAAATCGGCATGGCCACCGGCGTTGTTGAAGGCGAAGTCCAATCGCCCGAAGCGGGATTCGATAAGCGCTACGAGCTGTTCATTGTCTTCGCGACGCGATGCGTCGGTGATCCTTGGCGCGCTGTCTGAAGGCAGCATGGCCGTGGCGGCGCCGGCGCTGGCGATCGCCAGCCTGACCCTCGCCGTCAACCTCGTCATCGACAATCTGCCGGGTCGCTCGGCACGTAACGGAGTCAAATAAATGGGCACGTCCGTAAAGGTCAGCAATCTGCGCATCACCGCAGGCCAGGCGACGTTGGTCGATGGTGTGGACTTCGAGATCGAGCCCGGCAAGGTGCTGGCACTGATCGGCGAGTCCGGCTCGGGCAAGACCACCACCGCGCTGGCGCTGATGGGCTTTGCACGCCACGGCTGCGAGATCGCCGGCAGCATCCGGGTCGGCACCACCGACGTATTGCACCTCTCGCCCGGCGACCAGCGCCGGCTGCGCGGGCGCGGCGGTTTGACGACATTGCTTCTCCCCCTCAATCCGCAGTAACCTCTGCCCCATGCGGCAGGCACATGCCGCCCACCGCCCACGGAGAAATCCCCGCCATGCCGCGCAGACGACAGATCCTTGGCTACCTTCCGCTCGCGCTGACTACCGGGATGGTTGCCGCAGTGGTCCTTGGGAGTCGGCCGGCCCGCGCCGCGGCCATGCTGGGCGAGCAGGAGCCGCAAGCGCTCAAGGTCGGCTACAAGGCCGATTCCTCCACGGTTGACCCACAGAAATACCCTAGCCACAAGCCATCCCAGACCTGCGCCAACTGCCAGCTTTACCAGGGTGACGAGGGCAGCACTGGCGGCGGTTGTGCGCTGTTCGGCGGCAAAGATGTCGCGGCGAAGGGATGGTGCAGCGCTTGGGAGCAGGGCTGACATCGTGCCTTGCACGCTTTCGCCCGTAGCCAGTCCGTCATCTCACCCTGCCCGTCCTGGCTCATCCGCCGGCGTTGCGGCAGCAGACTCGTGTCGCTTCTGCGTAACGGCCGGTTGGCCGTTCCCGGCCGGCTGCTCGCCGTTCCTTGCGTATATCCTGTCCTTCCCGGAGATTGCGACATGGCCATCCAGCTCAACCACACCATCGTCTTTTCTCATGACAAGAAGGTCTCAGCCGACTTCCTCTGCGAAATCCTCGGACGCCCCCCGGCCGAGCCGTTCGGGCCGTTTCTCGGCGTCCGGCTGGACAATGACGTGACCCTGGACTTCATGGACGCGGAATGTGATGTTGCGATGCAGCACTATGCTTTCCTGGTCAGCGACGCCGAATTCGATCAGGGCTTTGCCCGCATCCGCGCGCGCAACCTGACCTACTGGGCGGACCCGTACCGCCGCCGCCCCGGCGAGGTCAACACGGACGATGGCGGCCGCCGGATCTACTTCGAGGATCCGAGCAAGCACTTTCTGGAGATCTTCACGAAGGGCTAGGACGCAAGCGCCCGCTGCCGTGAGCCTTTGAAGAGACACTGGCGCCCTGCCACGCCCGCCCGATGTTTTGCAGCGTTGACTGCGCTTGGTTGATGCGGTTGCACCCCATAGAATGAAGTTGCGCCTTGGAAAGCGGCTCTGGTTTCTGCCGCATCAAAGGAGGATGTCATGGAACTTCATATGCAATCGCATCGCTACACGCACCGGTGGCCGGACTGGCGTGCAGCGGCGCTGGCGGGTCTCGTCGCCGGGGTCGTATTCCTGGTGCTCGACTTGCTGGCGGCCATGTTGATGGGGGCCAGCGTCTGGAAGCCGCTGACCATGATCGCGGCCATCATGCTGGGCCCGGATGTGCTGGCGCAAGCTGCCACCTTCCAGATGAGCGTGCTGGTAGCGGCCGTGGTGGTCCACTTCGTACTCTCTGTCGTGTTTGCGGTAATCCTGGCAACGATCATGGCGCCGTTCCGCTTTGATTCGAGCGTCGGCATGGCCTCGGTGGTGGGGGCGCTGTTCGGCCTGGTCCTGTACCTGGTCAATTTCCACGGCATGACTGCCGCCTTCCCATGGTTTGCTGAAGCGCGCGGCTGGGTGACCGCCATTGCCCACATCGTGTTCGGCCTGGTCGCGGCTGACTCGTACCTGAAACTGGAGAGGCACGCGGATGCGTCCGCCGGCGGAACCGGCGGTACCTAGGAGAGCAAGCGCAAAACGAGCAGCGACAGGGCGCGTGATCCATGCAGACCGTCGCCTATCCCTATCAGCCAGCGCCTGAACGGGGCACCTTGGCGTGCTTCCTGCTGGCCTTGTTCATGCACCTGCTGCTGGGTGTCCTGCTCTATTACGGCGTGCGCTGGCGCAGCGCGGCGCCGGAGGGTGTCGCGGCCGAACTGTGGGACGCGATCCCGGAAGCCGCAACGCCAGCGCCTGCAATCACGCCGGTGCCAAGCCCGAAGCCGGTCGAAGAGGAAGAGGCCGACATCTCGCTGCAGGAAAAGCAGCGCAAGGCCCAGCAGGCTGCGCGCGACGAAGCACAAGCGCGGCAGCGCGAGAACCAAGCCCGTGCCGAAGCCGCGCGCAAGGAGGCGCAGCGCAAGGCAATGGAAGCGCAGCGCCAGTCTGACAATGCCCAGCGCCAGGGCGAACTGGCGCGGTTGCGGGCCCAGGCGGGCAATACGGGCACGCGGGCCGGTTCCGGCTCCGGCGCGAAGCCTTCGTCCGGCTATGCCGAGCGGGTCCGGCAGCGGGTCAAGCCGAATATCATCTTCAATGATGAGGTCAGCGGCAATCCGGCGGCGGTGGTAGCCGTGGCCATGGCGCCGGATGGCTCAGTGCTGTCGGCGCGGCTCGCCAAGTCAAGCGGCAATGGGGCCTGGGACAACGCCGTGCTGCGCGCGGTGCAGCGGTCCGACCCGCTGCCGCGCGACGAGAACGGCGTCGCGCCCTCCAATATCCTCATTACCTTCTGGCCCAGGGACGAGGGCGGCTAGTACCTCCGGCCGTCCTGTCCAGGCGCTACACCTCCACGTAGCCCTTGCGCAGTTTCTCCGCCACCAGCTTGTCCGCCTCGCGCCGCGCCCGCTCGGCGCTGTCGAACGCCTTTACGCTGGTCTGCCCTGTGCTGCCGATGCGGCCATAGGTGACGGAGAGCTCCGCCCCGCGCACGCTGGCACGCCAGAACTTGCGCGACGTGCCCTGCTCGAAGCGCAGCGTCCGCACCAGCTCCGCTTGCGCAGCCGATGCCGTCGCCGCGTCCGTCCGGGCCTCGCCCGTTGACGCCGCATCCTGCACCGCGGCAGGCTTCGTCAACGGCACCGGGATCTCGACCTCGACGTCCAGCGCGCGATCCTCGCCATCGGCCAGCATGGCCTCGATGCGGGCCAGCACCGCTTCCGCATCGTCGAGCCAGTCCTTGCCCGGAATGTCCAGCACCCGCCAGCCAAAGCTGCGCAGGATGCCGGGGCGGAATACATAGCGCTCGGCGGTGTCCGACACCGCCTCGGACGGCGTATCGAGCAGGATCGCCAGCGCGTAGCCTTGTCCCGACGGATCGGCGATGGCCAGGTCGCAGCGAAACTGCGAGCGGCCGACGTTGGCGTGCACCTGGTGGCCGCGCGCACGCAGCGCCTCGGCCAGTGCGTCGCGGATGCTGTCCGGCGTGGGTTCGCGCGTAAAGGCGTCGCGCGCGCCGGGGTTCAATGCGCCCAGCACCGACTGGGCGCGCTCGAACTGGCCGCGCGCGCTGGCCTGTGCGAACTGCAGGAACGCGCGCAGTGCGGCCGCGCCGTCGTTGTGCACATTGGTGATCGCCTCGGCCTGGACCGTCGATACCACCGCCATCCGATGGCGCGCGCGGCTGAAGATCACGTTCAGGCGCTTCTCGCCGCCGCGCTGGTTGATCGGGCCAAAGTTCATCAGCATCTTGCCGTCCGGCCCGGGCGCGTAGCAGATGCTCAGGATGATGACGTCGCGCTCGTCGCCCTGGACATTCTCCAGGTTCTTGACGAACAGCCCGTTGAACTGGTCGTCGTCCTCGCGCACGTACTCGCGTTCGAGGCGCATCGCGAAGTCCGCGTCCTCGGCGGCCAGCGTCTCGAGCGCGGACTCGATGGCGCCCTGCTGCGCCTCGGAAAACGCCACGATGCCCAGGCTCAGCCCGGTCTCGCGGCGCAACAGTTCGCGCACGGTCCGGGCGATGTAGCCCGCCTCGGGCGCATTGCGGCGGTCGGCGTAGACGCCGTCTGCCAGCCGGTGGAAGCTGACCGGCCGCGCCAGCAGCGCGTCGGCGCCCGCGATGCCGGCATCCTCCTGGTCCGAGCGCAGCGCAGGCGCCTCGTCCTCGGCCTGCTCCAGCAAACGGTCGGGAATGGTGACGAGGCGCCCGTCGTAAAACGCCGCGTTGGAAAAGCTGATCAGCGATTCGTGACGGCTGCGGTAGTGCCACGCCAGCAGCGTGGCAGGCAGGTTGCGCGCGGCCTGGTTCAGCAGGCTGTCCGAATCGAGGTTGATGGCGATGCGGTCGCCCTCCTCTTCCACCACGATCTCGTCATCGCCTTCGGCGCCGCCGGCCGTGAAGAAGCTTGTCGGCGGCAGCTGCATCTCGTCGCCGACCACCACCACCTGGCGCGCGCGGCTCAGCGCGGGCACGGCCTCTTCGGTCGGGATCTGGCTGGCCTCGTCGAAGATCACCACGTCGAACAGGTCCGGCGACAGCGGCAGTGTGTCGGATACCGACAGCGGGCTCATCAGCCAGATCGGCTTCAGGTCGTTGATGACGATGCCGGTCTCGTCGTCGGAGAGATCGCGGATCGAACGGTGGCGCATGCTCTTGCCGAACTCGTGCTCCAGTTCACGGCGGCCCGTTGCGTATTGCTTCTTGAACGCCTTGCTGTCGGCGTCCAGCATCGTGGCCGACAGCGAGGACACGCGTACGTTCTCGGCGAACTGCCTGTGCCGCGTGGCGCGCACCACTTGCGCGTTCAGCGCGAGCAGTTCGCGCTGCCCTTGCGCCACGGCGCGCGCGGCCTGCGCCAGCGCCGCGCCGCCAAAGCGCGCCAGCACCGGGTTCTCACGCGCGAGACGGCGCAGCGCCTCGTCGGCCACCAGCGCCTCGAGCTGTGCCGGTGCATGATCGAGCCACTGCAGCGTGGCGGCGCAAGCGGGGTCGCCCGCATGCACCGCGCGCAACAGCGGCAACAGGTCTGGCAGGTCATCGAGTGCCTCGCGCAGGTCGCGCAGCAGTTCGGCGATGTCGCCAAGGCGTGCGTCGGCGGCCAGCGCCAGCCCGTCGCGCACACGCTGCGCGAGCTTCGCCAGCGCCTCGCGCGCACCGGCTTCGGCGCGCGCCGCGGCGACCGGATCGACGGCCTGGCGCAGGTGTGCGACCAGCTCGCGCGGGCCTGCGCCTGACTGCAGGCGCTGCTCGAGTTCGCCGAGCGCGCGCAGGAAGGCCTGCATCTCGCTCACGCCGTAGCGGCGGCGGCTGTCGGCATCGGCCGCTGCCAGCGCGGCGCTTGCGGCGTGCTCGGCGGCCAGCGCTTCCAGCACCTTGCCGTAGCCCGGGTGGACGGCGTGCTTGCCGAAGTCATAGCGGCGCTTCAGTTCGCCGCGCAGGCGCCACCATGCGGGCTGCAGCCAGCGCGCGAATGACGGCTCCAGCCGCCGCGTGAGTGCCAGTGCCGATTCGGTATCGCCGGGGCTCAGCTTGTCTTGCCAGTTCGAGGTTGCGGCTTGCGCGTCGGCGAGTGCCTGCGCGCACCGCTCCAAATCTGCGCGAACCTCGCGCAGCGCGCCTTGCGCCGGCGAGGCCGGATCGAGCAGGTCCAGGTGGGCGGCGAGGCCGGTGTCGAGCAGCCACTGGCTGTCGGCGGCAATCGCGCGTGCCTGTTCCAGCGCAGTGTCCTGGCTGGTCAGGCTTGCGGTGCTGTCCAGCAGCGGGTCGAGCACATCGAATAGCGCCTCGGCGTCATGGCACAGCTGCTCGGCGCGGCCATAGGCGCGCTCGTCGGCCAGCAGTTGCGGGGACAGGCGCGCGAACGGATGCGCGGCAAGGCTGTCGAGACCGAAGCGCTCGCGCATCGCGCGGTGCACGCGGTGCGCGAGATCGCGCTGACGGTCCCAAGCGGCCAGCGCCGGCAGGCGCTCGCGCAGCGCAGGCCCCGCGTCCGGCACGGCCGGCAGCGCGGTGACGCGGCGCAGCAGCGCACGCACGCTGTCGCCGAGTGCCTCGGGCACTGCCGCCATCGCGACCTCGAACGCGTCGATACGCTGCTGGTGCGCGGCCAGTGCCTTGGCCACCTGCGTGCGGCGTGCCGCCAGCGCGTCGCCGTCATGCGGCTGCGCGATCCACTGCTCGTAGCAGCCGCGCAGGTCGGCGATGAAGGCCTTCTTGTCGGTCTGCGAGTCGTGGATCAGGCAGCACAGCGAGTCCAGCCCGCTTTGCTTGAGCCGATGGAACACCACGTCGAGCGCGGCGCGCTTTTCGCAGACGAACAGCACGCGCTTGCCGCGGCCGGCGTAGTCGGCAATCAGGTTGGTGATGGTCTGCGACTTGCCCGTGCCCGGCGGGCCCTGGATGATAAAGCTGCGCTGGCTGCGCGCCAGGCCAACCGCTGCGTTCTGGGTCGCGTCGGCCGCCACCACGTTCCACTGCTCGGCCGGTGCGAGCGGTGCGGGCGCCTGGGTCTCCACGTCGCGCGGATCGATCGAGAATACGCGGTCGAACGCCGGATTGGCGCCGGGCTCGTCCAGCAACTGCGCGTAGTCGCGCACCAGCGACATCTTGCGGTAGTTGAAGTTGGCGAGCGTCACCTGCGTCAGGTCCAGGTCCCAGGCATAACGGTGGCCCTCGGACTCCTCCAGCACGTAGCCCTGGCGCTCTTCGCTTTGCGCGGCGGCGGAGCCGCCCATGTGCGGCTGCCGCGGGCCGGCGCCTGGCGCGGCGCCCGCTTCGAAGCGCTGCGGCAGTTCGCTCGGCCGCACCCAATGCTCGAACAGCGCGCGCCCCAGCGGCCGGTAGTCGTCCTGCGCATAGCTGTACGGCGGCAGCCAGCCGCCGCTGCGCACGGCGGCCGTGCCCGGCCTGCGGCGCTGGAACTGCTGCATCCGCTGCAGCGCCTTCTGCCGCACCAGCCGCACCGCGGCCTTGTCGACCAGGCGCAACTCGACCGAGGGCTCGGAGCGGCGAATCTGCGCGAGGATGCCGGCATGGATCTCCTCGATCGAGGTCTTGTCGAGATCCACGGTCTCGTCCAGCCGGATGTCGTACAGCTGGTGCAGGTAGTGGCGCAGCACCGGGTTGAACTCGGCCTCGCCGCCCGCGCACTGGATCACGTACTGGTCGCGTACGCCCTTGCGTTTGACCAGCTCCACCGGCAGCCACAGCAGCGGCGTCACGATGCGCTCGTCCGGCGCCTCCTTCAGGTTGTGCCAGCGCAGGAACGCCACCACCAGGCGCAGGTTGCTGAAGCCGTATTCGGCGCGGTCGCGGCGGGTCTCGGCGATCAGGCGGTCGAGCGACGCCGGCAGGTAGGGCTGGTCGTCGAAGCGCAGCCATTGCTGCAACGACACCGGCTTGCCCGCCACCAGGTCGGCCGCGAACGGTCCGCCCCAGGTGCAGATATGCTCGGGCCGCACGCTTTCGATCTGCAGCATCAGCGGCACGCTGGCCACGGTGACGTTGACGGTGGCCGCGGTCGGACGGAAGTGCAGCAGGCGGTTGCGCCGCGAGAGATCGAACAGGCGGTCGCGCAGGTGCGTGAGCACGGCGGCGCGGCGCGGCGTGGCGCCGGTCGTGCCGGCCAGTGCGCGTTCAACGTCCAGTCCCAGCGGCTGCTCGCGCCACGTGCGCAGCCGGGTCGCCAGCGCGGCGACATCGGTGGCGCGGTCGTGGCGGTTGATCTCGGTCATCTCGACGATCACCGCCGCGACGATCGGATGCAGGCGCTCGTGCAACAGGAACAGGTTGCGGCGCTGCGCGACGAAACTGCGCAGGTCGTCCTCATCGGCAAAGTCCAGGCCGCAGGCGAGGCTCGCGAGCACCATGCCGAGCAGGAACACGTCGCCGATCTCGTCGTGGTGGCCAAGCAGGCGTTCCCAGCTGGCCGGACCGCGTAGATAGACCGGGCGTTCGACCGGCGCCGTAGCGTCAAGCTGCAGCGCCAGGTCGGCCTGGTCGCGCTGTCCGTCATCGGCGTGGCCGAGCTGCAGCGCGCCGACGATGTTCAGGCCCGAGGCCGGATGCGGCTGCACGCGGTGCACCGCGCCGATGTCCATGACGGGCGCTTCGCCATCGGGCCGGCGCAGGCGCAGCCCGCCGTCCTCGTCCACCAGGATGCTGTCGGGGTCGAGCGCGGCCACCCTGCCATGCGCGTGCAGCGCGGCGACCTGCGCGAACAGCGGCAGCACCAGCACCAGGACGTCGTCGGTGGGCAGCGCCGCGCCCGCCTGCGCGTCGACCAGGGCGCGCAGCGTGCGCGGCTCGCTGCTGCCGGTCATATCCGGAACGGTGTTGGTGCCGTGAGTCTTGCTGTCAGTCATGCCCGGCCCTCCCTGGCCAGTTCGCGGTGGAGTTGGCGCTGGAAGCGGTCCAGCTCGCGCTTGCCGAAGCCGGCGTCGCGGCGCAGGTTGCCTTGCAGCGCTTCCAGGCTGCCCAGCGCCTGCGCCACCTGGCCGGCGCGCAGCAGCGCCGCGTCCTGCTGGTCGGGGTCGGCGAGCGCCAGGTCCATCATCAGTGTGTTGAGGTAGGCGCGCACGCTGTCGTCGGCCACGTCCGGCCCCAACCCGTCTGGGCCGATCACCGGTTCGTCGTCGCGCCAGTCGGGGAACATCATGCGCACTTGCGCGAGCACTGCCTCGCTCGCCAGCGGCGTGCCGGCGAGGAAGTGGGCGAGGAAGCCGCGCGTCAGCGCCCGCAGGCGGACCTGTCCCGGCAGGTCCAGCTTCTCCAGAGCCAGCGGGCCGTGCAGCCGGGTTTCGATCCATGGATCGAGATCGGCCGCGCCTTCCCACCACAGCGCCAGCGCACGGGCCCGGATAAAGGTCTCGGGATGGCTGTGGGCGGCGCTTGCGCCCGCCTCGTGGGATTCGATCTCGGCCGCCTGGCGCAGGTAGGCGGCCGCGTCCACGCTGCCGATGCCGGTCTGCACCTTGACCAGCGTCGACACGGCCGGCGCTACCGCGCCCGCGGCCACGGCACCGCCGCGGTCGGCGAACAGTTCGGTGTGCAGCGCGTAGCGGCGCCAGGTCTCGCGATGGCTGGCGCTGGCGCCCGGCGCGGCCAGCGCGTCGTTCAGGATGCGGTCGGCCACCAGGAACTGGCCGTCGTCGCGCGACCACAGCAGGTAGTGGGCCAGCTCATGGCCGAACACCGCCAGCAGCTCCGGCGGCGACAGCCGGTCCAGCAGCGGCCCCTGCAGGACGATGTGGACCTCGCCGGGCACGTAGACCAGCGAGGCGTTCATGTCCTGGCCCGGGGACTGGTAGAGCGTCGCGGGCGCGTCCATGCCGAGCCGCGCCATCGCCTCGGCCAGCGCCGCGTGCACGTCGGCATGCGCGTCCGCCTCGATGCGGTAGGTGTCGCGCAACAGCATCGAGCGCAGTGCCTCGCGTTGATCGGCGCCGGTCGCGCGGGCGCCGGCCCAGCGCCAGACCTCGGGCTCATGGCGGCGCAGGTAATCGACCACCGTTGCGTGATAGGCCAGCGGCACCAGCGCGCCGCGATCCGGGGCGTGAGAGTCCATGCGGGACGTTCCAGGGTTGCGTGGAGGCCGATTCTACAGGGGGAACATGACGCAGGCGCCGTCCATCAGCGCGGGCAATGCCCGCATTGGCATGGCCAGCCTGATGCTGTCGGGACTAGTCGGGGGCGGGGATGCCGGCGCGGGAAGCGGCTGACGGCTGAAGCTGTTGGTTTGGGCGGGCGGCTGATACGCCGCTAGTTTGTTTCTGCCCAACATTTGCTGCGCCAACCGGGCGGAATTCGCTGATGACGGGGCTGCGGCTCCATTTTTGCCGGTCCGCATCCGGTGGCACAGCTTCTGCGTATAAGCGAGAGGACGCCCGCAGCGTTCTGCCCTTCTTACCGCAAATCGGAGTACCGCCATGATCCGCCAGCTCGCCAACACGATCTTCGCCAGCGCCGCGATTGCAGCCGCCTGCACTGCCGGCATTGCCCATGCCGCCGCCCGCGACAGCGCTCCTGCCGGCGACAGGTCCGGCTACACCTTCCGCGTCGACATGCGCGACGTCTATAGCGACGGTGCGCGGACCAGCCGCTTCGACGTCTTCATCGACGGTACCCGCGTTGAGGCTCCATCCGTCAGCGAGCAGTCCGTTTCTGGCCTGGACCGCGGTAGCGTGTCGGCCGATCCTGCCCGCAAATTCGACGTCTACACCGACGGCGCCCTGGCAGGCATGGACCGCAGCGGTCCTTCAGCCGATCCCGCGCGCAAGTTCGACGTCTATACCGACGGCGCCCTGGCATAAGCCCGTGCACAGCGGGCCTGCCTCAGGCAGGCAGCCATCTTCAAATGCGCTTGTGCGCCCTTTGGAACGTATTTCTCCCGGCTCCAAAGGGCGCTTTTTTGCCGGCGTCAGCCCAGTTCCGGGTAGTCGACGTAGCCGTGCGCACCATTGCCGCCGTACAGCGAAGCGTCTTCAAAGGGACGGTTCAGCGGCGTGTTTTCGCGGAAGCGGCGCGGCAGGTCGGGGTTGGTAATCATCTTGCGGCCGAACGAGACCATGTCGGCACTGCCACGACGAATCGCCTCTTCGGCCATCTCCTTGGAGTAGCCGTTGTTGACCATCCATACGCCGGTGTACAGGCGGTGCAGCGCTTCATAGTCGAAAGGCGCGTTGTCGCGCGGACCGCCGGTGTGGCCTTCCACGACGTGGATATACACCGGGTGCAGCTTCTCCAGTTCACGCATGACATGTTCGAATAGCGGCTGCGGATTGCTCTCCAACGCGTCGTTGACGGGCGATACCGGTGCCAGGCGAACGCCGACCCGGTCGGCACCGATCTCTTTGACCACGGCAGCCATGACTTCGAGCAGGAAGCGCGCGCGGTTTTCGATGCTGCCGCCATACGCGTCGGTGCGCTTGTTGGTGCCGTCGCGCAGGAAAGCGTCAAGCAGGTAGCCGTGCGCACCATGGACTTCGACACCGTCGAACCCAGCCTGAACGGCGTTGGCCGCAGCAATGCGGAAGTCGTCCACGATGCCAGCGATCTCTGCAGCCTCAAGCTCACGCGGGACCGAGCATTCGACGTAGCCTTTGCCGTTGATGTAGGTCTTGGCATTGGCGGCGATGGCCGACGGGGCGACCGGGGGCTGATTATCCGGCTGGAAGTACGTGTGCGACATGCGGCCGGTGTGCCAGATCTGCAGGAAGATCCTGCCGCCCTTCGCGTGGACCGCGTCGGTTACCCTCTTCCAGGCAGCGATCTGCTCGGCGGTGTAGATGCCCGGCGTATTGGTGTAGCCCTGGGCAGTGGTCGAGACCTGCGTGGCTTCAGCGATGATCAGGCCCACGCTGGCGCGCTGGCTGTAGTACTCGACCACCATGTCGGTCGGCACCAGGTTGTCGTCGGCCCGGCTGCGCGTGAGCGGCGCCATGGCCATGCGGTTGGCAAGTTCGAGCTTGCCCAGCTTGATCGGCTGGAACAAAGCATCCGCGAGAAAGGCTTCTTTCTGTGCGCCCATGAATGGCTTACTCCGTGGTTGGTCTAAGGCTTGCAGCGGCCACAACGTGCGTAGCAGCCGGCTGGAACAGGTGGTCGAACATCAGGTCGACGCTGCGGCGCAGCGGCTCGACTGAGCGTTCGAGCTTCATGCGCAGCAAGGCGCCCTCCCAGACATCCCAGACCAGCCCGGACAGCTCGGCAGGCGCAATGTCCGTACGGATTGCGCCCTGCGCTTGGGCCTGGCTGATCATGCCGGCCAGGCGTTCGCGCCAGGCCATCTGGGCTGCCTGCAGGGCTGACCGGCAGGTGTCGCTCGACAAGGCGATTTCCGCCGCAAAGTTACCGATCAGGCACCCCGCCTGCACCGTCCTGGAGAGGTGGTAGGCAATCATCTGGGTAAAGACGTAACGGATTGCCGCCATCGGCTCTGGCGGCGCGGCTTCCATCATGGCTTCCCACGACCGCTGCAGGTAGTCCGCATACTGCGCGACGATGACCGCGGCAAAAGCTTCCTTGCTCTCAAAATGGTTGTAGAACGAGCCCTTCGGCACGCCGGCGTGATCGGTGATCTGCTGGATGCCGGTGGCGTTGTAGCCGTGGCGCGAAAACAGTTCGCGCCCCGCCTTCGTCAGGCGGTTGGGGATGTCGGTCTTGTCTGCAGTGCGTGCCATGGCGGAATAATATGACCAGTCGTCTTAAGATGTCAAACGGCACTGACGTAGGCAAGGACGCATTTCCGGCCCTCTTCCGGGCACACGATATTTTTCCTTGACAAGGGAAGACCCATGTTCCAATATGCATTCACTCGCATGCGATCTAAACGGATGCGATTTAACTACAACTGACAACCAGCAGAGATCCATTCCATGAGCAAGATCGAAAAAGTCCTCGCCACCGGCAAGACCCACACCATGCACAGCAGCGCCGGCGTTACCTCGCGTGGCCACAATGGCACACTGGACATCGCGCTGTCGCCCGGCAACAGCACCAACCCGGCGCACGTGTTCACGACCGTCCAGCCCCACCCGACCGCGGAACAACTATTCGCGGGCGCCTGGTCGGCGTGCTACATCGCCGCAGTCGGCCTGGTGGCCAAGGAGATGAAGCTGGAACTGCCGTCCGACCTGGCCGTGGACATCGAAGTCGACCTGGGCCAGACCGGCGCGGAATATTTCCTGCAGGCACGCCTGAACCTGCGCGCGCCGGGCCTGCCGCAGGATGTCGCTACGCAACTCGCTCACGCCGCCGATGCGATCTGCCCCTACTCGAAGGCAACCCGCGGCAATATCGAGGTGGCGCTGAACGTGTTTACGTCGTAACTCCCTTGACCTTTTCGTTATTTCACATTAGTCGCATGCGATATACTCGCATACGACTATAAATCACATGATACAAGGATGCATACCATGACCACGCTCACCTCCATCGTCCGCTACACCGTTGTCGCCGCCGCCCTGTTGACCGCCGCCGCCGCGCAAGCCGCCGGTTCGGCGCGCGACCCTTTCACCGAGGGCGCCCGCTCGGTCACCAGCGCAGCCGATCCGTACACCGACGGCGCACGCTCGGTACACGGCACGCGCAGCCCGTACTACGACGGCGCCCGCGGCATCGACCCTTACCTCGACGGCGCACGGGCCTGAGACCGCGTAGCGCCGCGGCGGCCAGATCGTGCGCACGATTCTCCGCCGGTTCCTGGCGCCCTTTCCTCGGGCTCCAGGAACCGCCGCCGCGGAAAGTTATAGCACCTGCGATCAAATCGCACACGACCTATAATTGACGCTTGCGATCCATCCGTCTTTGGCCAACGAGGCAGCAAATGAAACCCACCGACAAGCCCGCCGCAACCCCGACGCTCTCAGACTTCCTGTGCTTCGCGGTCTATTCCGCGAACCTCGCCTTCGGCAAGGCCTACAAACCGATCCTTGAGCAACTGGGGCTGACCTATACGCAATACATCACCATCGTTGCGCTATGGGAGCAGGACGACCAGACCGTCGGCAGCCTGGGGGAGAAGCTGTTTCTCGAATCGAACACCCTGACGCCGATCCTGAAGAAGCTGGAGGCGATGGGCTATGTGGAGCGGCAGCGCGACCCCGAAGACGAGCGCCAGGTACGCGTGCGCCTGACCAAGGCCGGCCGCAAGCTGCGCGAGCGGCGCCTGGAATCCAGCCTCGCCGGAGCGACCGGCCTGGCCCCGGACGAATTCGCCCGGATCCAGAAGGCGGTTGCGTCGCTGCGCAACAACCTGATCCAGTCGGTGAAAGACAGCGAATGAACCAGCACACCGGATACATGGCCATGACCAGCACAGCCGCCCAGTACAGCCCGATCAGCTGCGAGTTCCACGACCGCCTGGAAGACCTCGCCACCGTGCGCAGGCCCACGCAGATCCACTACCGCGACGCCGATGGCTTGCTCCAGCAGCGCACCGCGACCATTGCCGACGTGTACAGCCGGGGCGGCGCCGAGTATCTGACGCTCAAGACTGGCGAGACCCTGCGCCTGGACCAGCTCCTGGAAGTCGACGGCGAGAAGCTGGCGGACTACTGAGCCCGCAAGATTCCGAGCCGGAAAAAAACAAAACCCCTCGCAGCACACGCTGTCGAGGGGTTTTGGGAATAAGAGCCTGGCGATGACCTACTTTCACAC
>NZ_JBXAHL010000034.1:0-91677 GCF_058795055.1 Cupriavidus sp. GW823-FHT06D04
CGAAAGGACGCCGACGGCGTCCGCGCTATCCTTCCCCGGCCTAAAGGCCGAGGCTTGCCGCGCACCTGGTCAAATAGCATTGGCCGGCCCCGCCCGGCCCCACCCTTTCCCGCCGGCGCGGCAATGTGGAGGTTTCCAGTCCGATGCATGTGATCGTCATCGGCGCCGGCGCGATCGGCGTCAGTTCCGCCTGGTACCTGCGGCAGGCCGGTTTCGACGTGACCGTGCTCGAACGCCGCGCCGCGCCGGCGCAGGAAGCCAGCTTCGGCAATGCCGGCGTGATCGCGCCCGGCTACGTCACGCCATGGGCCGCGCCGGGCATGCCCGGCAAGATCCTGCGCACGCTCTTTGCGCGCGAGGCGCCGGTCCTGTTCCGCCCTTCCGCCGACCCCGCCATGTGGCGCTGGATCGCGCGCTGGCTGCGCGAATGCCGGCTGGAGCGCTACCGCGCCAACAAGCTGCGCATGCAGCGGCTGGCGTTCTACAGCCGCGCGTGCCTGCACCGGCTGCGCAGCGAGCTGGAGATCGACTACGAGCAGTCGCAAGGCTATCTGCAGCTGTTCCGCACCGCGCGCGACCTCGACCTGGCCGCGCCCGCCGTGGCCCTGCTGCGCGAGAACAACGTGCCGCACCGGCTGGTCAGCGCGCAGGAATGCCGCCGCATCGAACCGGGCTTGGCGGCCGACACGCCGCTGGCTGGCGGGCTGCACCTGCCGGAAGACGAATCCGGCAACTGCCCGATGTTCGTGCGCGCGCTGCACCGGCATGCCGAGGCCGCAGGCGTATCGTTTCGCTTCGACACCCAGGTGGCGCGCGTCAGGCCAGACAACGCAGGCAAGCTGCAGGTCGAGCTGTCGCACGCTGACAAGCAGCGCCCTGGCCAGGTGCTGAACGCCGACCGCGTGCTGGTCGCGGCCGGCGCCGACAGCACCGCGCTGCTGCGCCCGCTGGGCCTGCGCGTGCCGCTGTATCCGGTCAAGGGCTACTCGGTGACGGTGATGGTCCGCGACGAACTGCAGGCGCCGCTGGGCGCGCTGATGGATGAGTCCTACAAGGTCGCGATCACGCGCATGGGCAACCGCCTGCGCGTGGCGGGCACGGCCGAGCTGGGCTCACGCACGCTCGATTTGCGGCCGGCCGCACTGAATACGCTGATCAAGGTCGCGCGCGACTGGTTCCCGGTGGCCGGCAACTACCAGGAAGCCACGCAATGGGTGGGCGCGCGGCCGATGCTGCCGGACGGGCCGCCGCTGATCGGCCCTACGGCTGTACCCGGCCTGTTCCTCAACCTCGGCCATGGCTCGACGGGCTGGGCGATGAGCTGCGGATCGGGCAAGATTACGGCTGACCAGATCGCCGCCAGCGCCGGCCCCCATGGCGGCCCAGACATCGACATGGAGGGCCTGCTGCCCGACCGCTACGGCTTGGGGCCCGCCAGATAACCAGACATGACACCCTCTGCCTCTTCCGCCACCTCGCCCGCAAGCGGCGACGGCTGGTTTGCACTCGATGCCGCCGCATCCGCACCGGTTCCGCTGTACGACGTCGCCGCCATCCGCCGCATCGAGAACGCCGCCTTCACGCAACTGCCCGCCTTTACGCTGATGTCGCGCGCCGGCGCCGCGGGCGCGCGCTGGCTGGCCTGCCACGCACCCGCCGGCCCGCTGCTGTTCCTGGCGGGTCCCGGCAACAATGGCGGCGATGCGCTGGTGGCCGCCACGCAATTGCACAGCGCCGGCCGTGCCGTGCAGGTATGGCTGACGGCGGACCCGCAGCACCTGCCCGCCGACGCCGCGACAGCATGGCAGCAAGCGCACGCCGCCGGCGTCCCGGTCAACGTGGTCGCGGGCATGGCTGCCTCGCCTGACGCGGACTGGCCCGCCGGCACCGCTGCGATCGTCGACGGCCTGCTCGGCATCGGCCTGAACCGCCCCGCCGACGGCACCATGGCGTGGTGGATCGGACAAATCAACCGCAGCGCGCTGCCGGTGTTTGCGCTGGACATCCCCAGCGGACTGTTCGCCGACACCGGCGCGGGCACGCCGGCCGTGCGCGCGCAGCGCACGCTGACCTTTATCGCCGCCAAGCCCGGGCTGCTGACACTGGACGGGCGCGACTGCGCCGGCGAGGTCGACATCGCGCCGATCGGGCTCGGCTATCCGCCGGACGAAGCGCCCCATTGCCTGGTAAACGGCCCGGCACTGTTCAGTACCGCGCTGCCGCGCCGCCGCCACGCCAGCAACAAGGGCACGCATGGCTCGCTGGCGGTCATCGGCGGCAACCTCGGCATGACCGGCGCGCCGCTGCTGGGCGCCAGGGCCGCGCAGTTCCTCGGCGCGGGCAAGGTGCATATCGGCTTCCTGGCGCAGCCCGCACCGCTGTTCGATCCGCTGCATCCCGAGCTGATGCTGCATGCCGTGGACGCACTGGCCCTCGCTGCGATGTCGGCGCTGGTGATCGGTCCGGGCATGGGCACGGATGCCAACGCACACAAGCAGTTTGCGCGGCTGCTGCAAGCCGCGCCCGTGCCGCTTGTGCTGGATGCCGATGCCTTGAACCTGCTGGCCGCCGATCCGGCGCTGGCCGGGGCACTGGCCGCCAGCGGCGCGGCTTGCGTGATGACACCGCACCCGCTCGAAGCCGCCCGGCTGATGGGCGTGCCCGTCGCCGACGTGCAGCGCGACCGGCCCGCTGCCGCCGCGGCACTGGCTGCGCAATGGCTGGCCGTAGTGGTGCTGAAGGGATCGGGCACCGTGATCGCGGCACCTGGCGGCAGCCCATGCACGCTCAACCCGACCGGCAATGCGGCGCTTGCCAGTGCCGGCACCGGGGACGTGCTGGCTGGCATGCTGGGCGCCCTGCTGGCACAGGGCATGGCGCCTCTGGCCGCAGCCCAGGCGGCGGTGTGGATCCACGGCCGTGCAGCCGATGCCCTCGTCGCCCAGGGCACCGGGCTGGCCGGCGTCACCGCAAGCGAACTGTACGCGCCGGCGCGCACCGTCTTCAACCAGTTGCTGGCCGGGACCCGCGCATGACGCGCGGCGCGCTGCTGCGCGATCCCGCCGACCGCCGCCACCTGCTTACCGGCATCGCGCTGCTGGTCATCGGGCAATGGATCCTCAGCCTGCTCGATGCCACCAGCAAGACCCTGACGCAGCAAGGACTGCCGCTGGTGGCCGTGGCATGGGTGCGCTATGTCGGCCATGTGGTCGCGATCTTCCTGCTGCTCGGTCCCGCCGGCTGGCGGTGCCAGTGGCGGCCGGCAAAGCTTGGGCTGCAGTGGCTGCGGGGCGGGCTAATGCTGGTCTCGACGCTGGTGTTCTTCAGCGTGCTGATGCTGATGCCGCTGGCGCAGGCCACGGCACTGAATTTCTGCGCGCCCCTGTTCGTGGTGGCGCTGTCGCCGTGGCTGCTGGGCGAGCGCCCCGGGCGCCATGCCCGCTGGATGCGCTGGACCGGTGTGGTGGTCGGCTTTGCCGGCATGCTGGTGGTGGTGCGCCCGGGTGGCCAGCTCAGTCCGCTCGGCGTCGGCCTGGGCCTGGTGTCGGCACTGGTGTTCGCGCTGATGCAGATGCTGACGCGCCGCATTGCCGCGCATGACGCGCCCATGACCACACTGATCCAGAGCGGTGTCACCGGCGCCTGCCTGACCACGCTGATCGTGCCCTTCTTCTGGTTCAGCGCGTGGCCCACGCCGATGCAATGTGCGCTGTTGCTCTCTGCAGGGATCACCGGGTCCCTGGGCCACTATTTCGTCATCCGGGCCTTCCAGTACGCGGATGCCTCGTTCCTGAGCCCCTTCCTGTACCTGCAGATCTTGTCCGCCACCGTGATCGGCTACCTGGCCTTCGACCAACTGCCCGACTGGACCACCGCAGCTGGCATCGGCATTATCTGCCTGGGTGGCTTGTGCGTGGCGGGCGGCGAACCGGTGCTGCGCGCTGTCGCGGGCCGGCTCGCTGGCCGGCGACGTCAGACAATGTCTGATACTTAGCGCGCACACATGCTGCTATGTTGCAAGTGTTAACAGTTGCTTACGCTGAGGGGTAAAAGTGCCGCGGCGCAGGCGATATACTTTGCGAGTCTGCGCCGCCGCGCGCACTCGCGCCCCTGCAAACTTCCTAGTCCCGCATGCCCACCGACCTTCACGCCTGGAACGCCCTGCTGCGGCACCATGAAACCCTTCGCGACGCTCAGATGCGCGAGTGGTTCGACGGCGAAGGCGCGCAACGCGTCGCGCAATTCTCGCTGGAAGCCGCCGGGCTTTATCTCGACTACTCGAAGAACCGGATCACGCCCGAAACCATGCGCCTGCTGGTGCAGCTGGCAGCCGAGGCCGGCGTGACCAGACGCCGCGACGCGATGTTTGCGGGCGAGCATATCAATACGACGGAAGACCGCGCGGCCCTGCACGTAGCGCTACGCGCGACCGCCGGCGCCGGCTACAAGGTCGACGGCGAGCAGGTCATGCCGGCGATCCAGCGGGTGCTGGTACGCATGCGCGATTTCTCGGAGCGTGTGCGCAGCGGCGCCTGGAAGGGTGCCACCGGCGAGCGCATCACCGATGTCATCAATATCGGCATCGGCGGCTCCGACCTGGGGCCGCGCATGGTATGCCGCGCGCTGTCGCACTTGGCCGATGCCGATGGCAATGCCGCGCCGCGCATGCACTTCGTCTCCAATGTCGACGGCACCGACCTGGCCGAGACGCTGGTGCGGCTCGACCCGCAACGCACGCTGGTGATCGTCTGCTCCAAGACCTTCACCACGCTGGAAACCATGGCCAACGCGCGCAGCGCGCGCGCCTGGTTTGTCGCCAACGGCGTGGCCGAGCATGACCTTGCCAAGCATTTCGTCGCAGTCTCGACCAATACCGAAGCGGTGCGCGAGTTCGGCATCGACCCGGCCAATATGTTCGAGTTCTGGGACTGGATCGGCGGACGCTTCTCGCTGTGGTCGTCGGTCGGCCTGTCAATCACGCTGGCGGTAGGCTTCAATGCCTTCGCCGACCTGCTGGCCGGCGCGCGCGCCATGGACGAGCACTTCCGCACCGCGCCGCTGGAGCGCAACATGCCGGTGATCCTGGGCATGCTGGGCATCTGGTACCGCAATTTCTGGCATTTGCCGACCAGCTGCATGGCACCCTACTCCACCTCGCTGGAGCTGTTTCCCGCCTTCCTGCAGCAACTGGAGATGGAGAGCAACGGCAAGTCAGTGCAGCTCGACGGGCAGCGCGTGCGCACGCATACCTCGCCGGTGGTGTGGGGCACGGCCGGCACCAACGGGCAACATGCCTATTTCCAGCAGATCCACCAGGGCTCGCAGGTGGTGCCGGTGGACTTTGTCGCGCCGCTGGTGCCGCCGCGCCGGCTGGCAGGGCATCACGCCAAGCTGCTGGCCAACTGCTTCGCGCAGGCCGAGGCGCTGATGCGCGGGCGTACCGCCGATGAACTCCGTGCCGCCGGCGTGAAGGACGAAGTCCGCATCGCCCATATGGTGTTCGAGGGCAACCGCCCCAGCAACACGCTGCTGATGGAAAACCTGACGCCGCACGTGCTGGGTGCGCTGATTGCGCTGTATGAGCACCGCACCTTCGTGCAGGGCGTGGTCTGGAAGATCAATTCCTTCGACCAGTGGGGCGTTGAGCTGGGCAAGATCCTGGCCCGTCCGATCGAAGCCGAGCTGACCGGGAATACCGTTGGCCAGCACGATGCCTCCACCACGTCGCTGATCGAGCGCGCCCGCGCGGTGCTGAAGGCGGGCGCCGCCAGCTAGACCTCCGCGCCCATCCATTCATCGCTGGCCACGCGGCCGGCGTCGATGGTCAGGATGCGGCCACAGCGCGCCGCCACCGAGCGGTCATGCGTGACCAGCACCAGCGTGGAGCCGGCATCGCGGTTAAGCTCGAACATCAGCGCGATCACGGCTTCGCCTGTGGCGGTATCGAGGCTGCCGGTGGGCTCGTCGGCAAACAGGATGTCCGGGCGCGCCACGAACGCGCGCGCCAGCGCCACGCGTTGCTGCTCGCCGCCCGACAGCGTGCGCGGATAGTGCCCCAGCCGCGCGCCCAGGCCCACACGCTGCAGCATGTCCAGGGCGCGCTCGCGCACCTGCGACGTTTCGCCGCGCAGCTCCAGCGGCAGCATCACGTTCTCCAGCGCAGTCAGGTGGCCGACCAGCTGGAACGACTGGAACACAAAGCCGACATGGCGGCCCCGCACCGCGGCGCGCTGGTCCTCGTCCAGCGCGAACAGGTCCTGGTCGTGCAGCCGTACCGTGCCCGTACTGGGCAGGTCCAGCCCCGCCAGCAGCCCGAGCAGCGTCGACTTGCCCGAGCCGGACGCCCCCACGATGGCGAGCGTTTCGCCCGGCGTGACGGAAAAGGTCACGTCGTGCAAAATCGTCAGCGAACCGGTCGTGTCGGCAACGGTCTTTCCGAGGGACTCGACAGCGAGAATGGAAGAAGACATGGATATTGGGATCCGAGGCAAATGGCGCCGGCTGCTGCTGGCAACCGGCACGGCACTGACGTTATCGGCCGGGGCCTCAGCCCAGGCCGCGGCGCCGGCACTGCTGGTGCTTGGCGACAGCCTCTCCGCCGAGTACGGCATCACGCGCGGCGCGGGCTGGGTCACGCTGCTGCAGGAGCGCCTGCGGCAGGAGCGCTTCGATTATAGCGTTGTCAATGCCAGCATCAGCGGCGAGACCACCATCGGCGGCAAGACGCGGCTGCCG
Source organism: Cupriavidus sp. GW823-FHT06D04 (assembly GCF_058795055.1). NCBI lineage: Bacteria > Pseudomonadati > Pseudomonadota > Betaproteobacteria > Burkholderiales > Burkholderiaceae > Cupriavidus > Cupriavidus sp. GW823-FHT06D04. The sequence continues at coordinate 6,736 of NZ_JBXAHL010000034.1, forward strand.
GAGCTGCTGTCGCGGCACCGCCCGGCCATCGTGGTGGTGGAGCTTGGCGCCAACGATGCGCTGCGCGGATTGCCGCTGCAGACCACCGAGGCCAACCTGCGCAACATCGTCACCACGGCACAGACGGCCGGCGCGGGCGTGCTGCTGATCGGCATGCGCATCCCGCCCAACTACGGGCAGGACTACACCGAGAAGTTCGTCTCGCTGTATCCGAAGCTGGCTAGCGAATACAAGGTGCGGCTGGTGCCGTTCTTCCTCGACAAGGTCATCACGCGGCAGGACTGGTTCCAGCCCGACCGCATCCACCCGACCGCCGCGGCACAGCCAGCCCTGCTCGATACGGTGTGGCCGCAACTCAAGCCGATGCTCAGGCGCAGCGGCGCGAAGTAAGAACAAAGAAAAAAAACCCCTGCCGCCTGGCAGGGGTCCTTGCTGGCAGCGAGGCTGCCGGGGCTGATCTGGCGCTTACTCGGCGCCTTGCGCCTGCGTGGCGCCCACCGGCGTCAGCATCTTGACCTTGGAGCGGGCCTTCAGGCTTTCATAGAAGGCCTGCAGGTCGGTCTGGCCGGCCAGTTGCGACAGCTGCTGCGCTTCGGCCTGGCGCTGGGCCGGATTGCCTTGCGCCGGCTGGCTCACCTTGGTGATGCGATAGACCGCATAGCCTTCGGCCCCCAGGTCGACACCAACCACCGCCGGCAGCTTGGCCGCATCGGCACGCATCACCGCTTCCACAGCCTGCGGCGCAATGCCCTCGGCCTTCGCGCGCGACACGGTCCGCACCGCGCCAAAGCCGTCGGCGCTGTCTGCCTTCTTCAGCGCAGCAAGGCGAGCCTCGCCGTCCTTGCGCGCCAGTTCGGCCGCCTGCTGGGCGATATAGCCCTCACGCACCTTGGCTTCGACTTCCTCGAACTTGCGCACGGCCGCCGGGCGATACTCGACGATGCGCGCGGCCACCAGCGTGTTCGGGCCCACCTGGACGGCCTCGGTGTTGCGCTTGTTCTTGATCGCGTCGTCGCTGAACAGCGCCTTGAGCAGCTTGTCGTTGTTGAGCGGGCTCTGCGCGCCCAGCGCCGGGTTCGGCTGGCGCGTGACGTTGTCGGCGGTCTGGATGGTCAGCTTGAACTTGTCGGCGGCAGCCTTGAGGCTGTCTGCCTGCTCATACACGGTATTGCCGAAGGCATCGGCCTGCTCGGCAAACTTCTTGTCGGCGAACTGCTTGCGCAGCTCCGCTTCCAGTTCCGTGCGCACGGCTTCCAGCGGCTTGGTCTCGGCGGGCTTGATGCCGGTCAGCTTGATGATGTGGTAGCCGTAGTCGGTTTCCACCACGTCGCTGACCTGGCCATCCTTGAGCGCGTACATGGCGTCCTCGAACGGCTTGACCAGCGCGCCGCGGCCCATGAAGCCCAGGTCGCCGCCCTTGCCGGCCGAGCCCGGGTCCTGCGAGTTCTTGCGCGCCACGTCGGCGAAGGTGTCAGGGTGCTTGCGCAGGTCCTCCAGCAGCTTGGTGGCCTTGTCCTTCGCGGCCTGGCGCTGGGCGGCCGGCGCCTCCTTCGGAGCGCTGATCAGTATATGGCTGGCGCGGCGCTGCTCGTCGATGCGGAAGCGCGCGATATTGCTGTCGTAGTAGGACTTCAGCTCTTCGGGCGTGACCGCCTGCGTCGCGGCCAGGGCCTCGCCCGACAGCAACAGGTACTCGACCTTGGCTTGTTCCGGCACCGAGAAGGCCTGCTGGTGGCTGTCGTAGTAGGCCTTCAGCGCGGCCGCATCGGGCTGCACCTTGGCGGTGTAGGCGGCCGGCTTGAAGAGCAGCGCCTGCACGTCGCGCTGCTGGTCGCGCACGGCGATCAGGCGATCGAGCAGCGACTTGGGCACGAAGGCCGTCGCGGCGACCGATGCGCCCAGTTGCTGCGTGGCCAGTTCGAAGCGCATGCGGGCATCGAACTGCTCGGGCGTCATGCCCTGCGACTGCAGCAGCTGCAGGTAGGCCTTGTCGTCGACCTTGCCGTCCTTGGTGCGCGGCAGTTGCGCGATCGCCGGCAGGTTGCTGATTTCCTCGAGCAGCTTGGCGTCGGACACGGTCAGGTGCTCACGCGCCACGGCACTGGCCATCACGCGTTGCAGAATCAGCTGGTCCAGCACGGCCTTGCGTGCGTCCGGGCCTTCGAACTGGCGCGGGTCATAGCTGGCGCCAAGGATCTGGCGCGCGCGTTCGCTCTGGTCGCGCACGACGTTGTCGATTTCCTGCACGCTGATGGCGCGGCCATCGACCTTGGCGGCATCGTGCGAGCTGTCCATGAAGCGCGAATAGCTTTCCACGCCGAAGAACACGAACGACGGGAAAACAAGCACCAGCAGCAGCAAGAGCATCAGGCGCCGGTTGTTGCGTACGAAATCAAGCATGCGGATTCGGGTAGTGGATTGGCACGAAAGACAAACTCCACGATTCTAGCAGGAGCCGCTGGGCACGCACCCTTTGTGGAGGGTGGGAAACATGGGGAGCAAATGAAAACGCCCGCAGACGCGGGCGTTTTCTTTTCAACAAAACTGGCGGAGTGGACGGGACTCGAACCCGCGACCCCCGGCGTGACAGGCCGGTATTCTAACCGACTGAACTACCACTCCTGTGTCGGCGCCTGCTGCCGGCGATGCCCATGTCCTTGCGATGGAGAGTGGTGGGTGCTGAGGGGCTCGAACCCCCGACCTACGCCTTGTAAGGGCGCCGCTCTACCAACTGAGCTAAGCACCCGCTCGACCATCGCAGGCTGGCTGCCTGCAACTTGCTGATCGCTCCGCACCTCGCGGCAGTTGCCGTGGTTTGCGTTGCGAGGGCGCAAGTGTAATACAGGTGATTTCAGTTTGCCAAGACCTGCGCGCGCAAAAAAAAACGCCGCCGGGCATCACTGCCCTGCGGCGTTTCTTCATGCGGCCAAAGCTGTGTCAGTGATGCAGACGCTCAACCTTGGCCGTGGCCTTGTCCGCCACTTCGGCGGGCTTGGCGTCTTCTTCCGGCAGCGGCTCGGGCTTGCGCTCGAGCGCCAGTTCCAGCACCTTGTCGATCCAGCGGACCGGCACGATCTCGATGGCGTTCTTCACGTTGTCCGGGATCTCGGCCAGATCCTTGACGTTTTCCTCCGGGATCAGCACCAGCTTGATGCCGCCGCGGTGGGCCGCCAGCAGCTTCTCCTTGAGGCCGCCGATCGGCAGCACCTCGCCGCGCAGCGTGATCTCGCCGGTCATGGCGACATCCGCGCGCACCGGGATGCCGGTCAGCACCGACACCAGCGCCGTGGTCATGGCACCGCCTGCCGACGGACCGTCCTTGGGCGTGGCGCCTTCGGGTACGTGGATGTGGATGTCACGCTTCTCGAACATCTCATCCGTGATACCCAGGCGGCGTGCCCGCGAACGCACCACCGAACGTGCGGCCTCGACCGACTCCTTCATCACATCGCCCAGCGAACCGGTGCGCGTGATGTTGCCCTTGCCCGGCATGATCGCGGCTTCGATGGTCAGCAGGTCGCCGCCCACCTCGGTCCACGCCAGGCCGGTCACCTGGCCCACCTGGTTTTCCTTGCCGGCCAGGCCGAAGTCGTACTTGCGCACGCCGAGGAATTTGTCCAGGTTCTCGGAATCGACCTTGATCGTGCCCGACTCCTTCTTCAGCAGCAGCAGCTTGACCACCTTGCGCGCGATCTTGGAGACCTCGCGTTCCAGCGAACGCACCCCCGCTTCACGCGTGTAGTAGCGGATGATGTCGCGGATCGCGCTTTCGGCAACCTCGATCTCGCCTGCCTTCAGACCGTTGTTCTTGATCTGCTTGGGCAGCAGGTAGCGCTGCGCGATATTGACCTTCTCGTCCTCGGTGTAACCCGACAGGCGGATCACTTCCATACGGTCGAGCAGCGGCGGCGGGATGTTGAGCGAGTTCGACGTCGCCACGAACATCACGTCGGACAGGTCGAAGTCCACTTCGATGTAGTGGTCCTGGAACGTGTGGTTCTGTTCCGGGTCCAGCACCTCAAGCAGCGCCGACGACGGATCGCCGCGGAAGTCCATGCCCATCTTGTCGATCTCGTCGAGCAGGAAGAGCGGATTGCGCACGCCGACCTTGGACAGGCTCTGCAGGATCTTGCCCGGCATCGAGCCGATGTAAGTCCTGCGGTGGCCGCGGATCTCGGCCTCGTCACGCACGCCACCCAGTGCCATGCGCACGAACTTGCGGTTCGTCGCGCGCGCCACCGACTGGCCGAGCGAGGTCTTGCCCACGCCGGGAGGCCCGACCAGGCAGAGGATAGGCGCCTTCACCTTGTCCACGCGCTGTTGCACTGCGAGGTACTCGAGAATGCGTTCCTTGACCTTCTCCAGGCCGTAGTGGTCTTCGTCCAGCACGCGCTCGGCGTTGGCGAGGTCGTTGTTGACCTTGCTCTTCTTGCGCCACGGCAGGTTCACCAGCGTGTCGATGTAGTTGCGCACGACGGTGGCTTCGGCCGACATCGGCGACATCAGCTTGAGCTTCTTGAATTCGGCGTCGGCCTTCTTCTTGGCTTCCTTCGGCATGCGCGCAGCCTTGATGCGCTTGTCGAGTTCTTCCAGGTCGGCGCCTTCTTCGCCCTCACCCAGTTCCTTCTGGATGGCCTTGACCTGCTCGTTCAGGTAGTACTCGCGCTGGCTCTTCTCCATCTGGCGCTTGACGCGGCCACGGATGCGCTTTTCGACCTGCAGGATGTCGATCTCGCCCTCGAGTTGCGACAGCAGGCTTTCCAGGCGTTCGGTCACATTGACCATCTCCAGGATCTTCTGCTTCTGCTCGAGCTTGATCGGCAGGTGCGCGGCGATGGTGTCCGCCAGGCGGCCTGCCTCGTCGATCCCTGACAGCGAAGTCAGGATCTCAGGCGGGATCTTCTTGTTGAGCTTCACGTACTGGTCGAACTGCGACACGATCGCGCGGCGCAGGGCCTCGGTCTCGGCGCTTTCGCCAGGTGCGGGCGGCACGGGCACGGCTTCGCACATGAAGTGCGATTCGTCCTCGCTCACCTCGCGGATGTTCGCGCGCTGGGTACCCTCGACCAGCACCTTCACGGTACCGTCGGGCAGTTTCAGCATTTGCAGGATATTGGCGATGCAGCCGACCTCGTACAGGTCGTCGGCGGTCGGCTCGTCCTTGGCCGCCGTCTTCTGGGCCACGAGCATGATGCTCTTGCCCGCCTCCATCGCAGTCTCAAGCGCCTTGATGGACTTCGGGCGTCCCACAAACAGCGGGATCACCATGTGCGGAAACACCACCACGTCGCGCAGCGGCAACAGTGGGAGGCGAATCGGCTCGGCCGGGAGGAGTTGTGTTCCGGACATCATTTTCCCCAAGTCAGTCATTTAAGGCGTAAATTGGGCCGCCCGAATCGATTACAAGATACGTGCCAATCGATTCATCAAGGCAGGCAGATGCCGCTCCCTGCACTTGCTGGCCCCTCTGAAACAGCATACCCGCGTTTCCTCCCTCTCGTCGGTAGAAATAAACAAAAAAAGCCGCTCGCTTCTACGCGAACGGCCTTTCCGCCCAGCTGCCGGTGTGGTCCCGACCACTTACCACGTCTGGCAGCCCTCGCGTCAGTTGGACCCCGCCACTTTGGGCTGCTGCTCTTCATACATCAGCAGCGGAGGTGCATCGCCGTTGATCGTATTTTCATCGATCACCACCTTCTGCACACCCTTGTAGTTGGGCAGGTCGTACATGACGTCCATCAGCGACTGCTCCAGGATCGAACGCAGGCCGCGGGCCCCGGTCTTGCGGCGGATCGCCTTGCGGGCGATGGCGCTCAGCGCACCCGGGCGGATTTCCAGCTCGACGCCTTCCATTGCCAGCAGCTTCTGGTATTGCTTGACCAGCGCGTTCTTGGGCTCGACCAGGATCTGCATCAGCGCGGCCTCGTCCAGCTTGGACAGCGTGGCGACCACCGGCAGGCGGCCGATCAGTTCGGGGATCAGGCCGAACTTGATCAGGTCTTCCGGCTCGGTCTGCGGCAGCACTTCGCTGGCGTCGCGCTCATCCTTGCTCTTGACCTGCGCGGCAAAGCCGATGCCGGTCTTGTCCGAGCGCTGCATGATGACCTTCTCCAGGCCATCGAAGGCGCCGCCGCAGATGAACAGGATGTTGGTCGTGTCCACCTGCAGGAAGTCCTGGTTCGGATGCTTGCGGCCACCCTGCGGCGGCACCGATGCCATGGTGCCTTCGACCAGCTTGAGCAGTGCCTGCTGCACGCCCTCGCCCGACACGTCACGCGTGATCGACGGGTTGTCGGACTTGCGCGAGATCTTGTCGATCTCATCGATGTAGACGATGCCGCGCTGCGCCTTCTCGACTTCGTAGTTGCAGTTCTGCAGCAGCTTCTGGATGATGTTCTCGACGTCCTCGCCCACGTAGCCGGCTTCGGTCAGCGTGGTCGCGTCGGCGATCACGAACGGCACGTTGAGCAGGCGCGCCAGCGTCTGCGCGAGCAGCGTCTTGCCCGAGCCGGTCGGCCCGATCAGCAGGATGTTGCTCTTGGACAGCTCGACATCGTCCTTCTTGCCGAGGTGCTTGAGGCGCTTGTAGTGGTTGTAGACCGCCACGGCCAGGATCTTCTTGGCCTGTTCCTGGCCAATCACATACTGGTCCAGGCTTTCGCGGATCTCGTGGGGCGTGGGGAGGTCCGAGCGCGCGGCCGCAGCGGCGTCTTTCTCGGATGCCGTGGCCTCGTCCCGGATGATCTCATTGCACAGGTCGATGCATTCGTCGCAAATGAACACCGACGGGCCGGCAATCAGCTTCTTGACCTCATGCTGGCTCTTGCCGCAGAAGGAGCAGTACAGAAGCTTTTCGCTGGATGAACCTTTTTTGTCCGCCATAGGAATCAGTCACTTTTGCTGTGCGCACACCGCGGGGCGAAAGGCTCCCCGGAGATACGCTTCAACGCATCATACGCCAAAACAATTGGCACCACCGGCGGTTCCCCCCGGCTGTGGGGCAAAAGCAAAAAACGAGGCACGGGGCCTCGTTCCGGTGTAGCCTTCGCCATTTGAGCCCTTGCCAGCCTGGCCGGCCGCCGCTGCGGATTGCGCCACGGCGGCCCGCTGCATCAGCCGCGACGGGCGAGGACCTTGTCGATCAGGCCGTAGTCAACCGCCTGGTCGCCGCTCATGAAGTTGTCGCGATCGGTGTCGCGCGCAATCTTCTCGACCGGCTGGCCCGTCACCTCGGACAGGATGGTGTTGAGCCGCTCGCGCAGGTACAGGATCTCGCGCGCCTGGATCTCGATGTCCGAGGCCTGGCCGCGCGCGCCGCCCAGCGGCTGGTGGATCATGATGCGCGAGTTGGGCAACGCCGAACGCTTGCCCTTGGCGCCAGCCGCCAGCAGGAACGCGCCCATGCTTGCCGCCATGCCCATGCACAGCGTGGACACGTCCGGCTTGATGAACTGCATGGTGTCGTAGATCGCCAGCCCCGCCGATACGGAACCGCCCGGCGAGTTGATGTACAGCGACACGTCCTTGTCGGGGTTCTCGCTCTCGAGGAACAGCAGCTGGGCCACCACCAGGTTGGCGGTCTGGTCATTGACCTCGCCCACCATGAACACCACGCGCTCCTTCAGCAGGCGCGAGTAGATGTCATAGGCGCGCTCGCCCCGGCCGGACTGCTCGACGACCATCGGCACCAGCCCCAGGCCCTGGGTTTCCAGTGCCGAAGCCTGCGTGGTGGCGAGACGGTCAAGCAAATCATTGCGGGTCATGCATGTTCTCCATGGATTCGTCGGATCGCAAGGCCATCCGGGGTAACTCGGGAAGTTGCCCCGCCCCACGCCGTGGCGCGGGGCTGCGGGTCACTTCCGGCCTCAGGCTTGTTGCTGGTTGCCTTCGGCGGTGAGTTCCTCGAAGGACACCTTCTTGTCGGTGACCTTGGCCTTGTCGCACACGAAATTTACCACGTTGTTTTCGAGCACGTAGGCTTCCATTTCGGCCAGGCGCTGCTGGTCGCCGTAGTACCAGCGCATGACTTCCTTCGGGTCTTCGTAGCTCTTGGCGAAGTCCTCGATCTCGGCCTTGATCTGGTCAGCCTTGGCTTCCAGGCCGTTGGCCTTGACGATCTCGGCCAGGATCAGGCCCAGCTTGACGCGGCGCTCGGCCTGCTGCGCGAACATCTCGGCCGGGATCGGCATGTCCTTGGCGTTGGGCATGCCACGCTGCTCCAGGTCGCGGCGGGCCATTTCCACCAGGCGTTCCTGGTCCTGCTCGATCAGGGCCTTGGGCACGTCCAGCTCGCTGGCCTTCAGCAGCGCTTCCATGACCTGGTCCTTCAGCATGGAATGCGTGCGGCGCTTCACTTCGCGCTCGAGGTTCTCGCGGATGTCGGCGCGCATCTTGTCGACGCTGCCGTCGGCAATGCCCAGCGACTTGGCGAAGGCATCATTGACTTCCGGCAGGTGCGCCCACTCGATCTTCTTCAGCGTCACGGTGAACTCGGCGGTCTTGCCGGCCACTTCCTTGCCGTGGTAGTCGGCCGGGAAGGCCAGCGGGAAGGTCTTGCTTTCGCCGACCTTCAGGCCCAGCGCGGCCTGCTCGAACTCGGGCAGCATGCGGCCTTCGCCCAGCACGAACGGGAAGTCCTCGGCCTTGCCGCCGGCGAACTCTTCACCGTCGACCTTGCCGACGAAGTCCAGCGTCACGCGGTCGCCGTTCTGGGCGGTGACGTCGGCACCGCCGTCGCCATGCTCGCCGGCTTCGCCGCGGGCGTGGTAGTGCACGCGCTGCTTGCGCAGGATGTCGATGGTCTTGTCGACTTCGGCATCGGTGATTTCAGTGCCGGTGCGGGTGACTTCGGCAGCCGACAGGTCGCCGATGGTCACTTCCGGGTACACCTCGAAGGTGGCGTCGAAGGCGACTTCGTCCTCGCCCACGCCTTCGTTCTTGATCTCGAACTTGGGCTGGCCGGCAACCTTGACGTCCTGTTCCTTGGTGATGTCGAAGAACTTGCGTGCGGCCTTGTCGAAGCGCACTTCGAACTCGACCTGCTGGCCGTACTGCTTCTCGACCATCTTCATCGGCACCTTGCCCGGACGGAAGCCCGACATCTTCACGGTCTTCGACAGGCGAACCAGGCGCTCCTGCTTTTCCTTCTCCACTTCGGCCTTGGGGATGGCCAGGGTCACCTTGCGGTCCAGCTTGCCGAGGTTCTCAATCACGTTCGACATGGTCGTAGATCCAATCCAGAAAATGTAGTTGTGTTCGTAGGTGCTACCGCTTGCGCATGTACCGCCCGCTTTACCGCCACGGCGCCGTCACCACAGGACGGCCGGGGCGGCGCACCGGCGAACGGGAAGCTCCGCGCAAACGGAAAACGGGGATTATCGCACGGTTTTCATTCGCTTCCGGCAGATTTTGCCCGGAACGGGCCCGGACCCGCCCGCCGGACCCGCGGTGCTATCCCGTCTGCCCATGGCGCAGCGCGCGCAGCAGCAGGCGTGCCGGATCCATCGCATCGGCCAGGTCCGACTCCAGCGGCAGCGGCTCGCCCTCGATCTGGCTGGCCAGCAGTTCCGCGCCCAGCGCTGCCCAGGTGAGGCCGCGCGACCCATATGCAAGGGCGGCGTAGAGCCCAGGCATGCGCGGCAGGTCACGCAAGTGCGCGCCGCGCAGCGATGCGGCCTGCGCCAGCGCGGCGGCCTCGTCAGGCACCTGGCCGACCAGCGGCAGCCGGTTGTGCGTGACCGTGCGCACGCCGACATAGCCGGAGAGCGTTGCGGGATCGATGGCGGCCACGGCATCGGCCTGGCGCGGCAGCATGCCGGACAGGCGCGCCAGATTGGCCGCGTGGACCGCCGGCTGCTCCACCAGCGGGCCTTCGTCGGCGTCGTAGCTGGAGCCGACCCGGCCCGCGCCGTCTGCGGCACGCGGCAGCAGGTAGCCGGCACCGGTCACCACGCAATCCGGCCAGCCGCCGAGCGCGTCCACCTGCGCCGACCCCAGCGTGGTCAGCTGCCCGCGCACGCGCCGCATGGTCCAGTGCTGCCGCGGCAGCAGTTGCTGCGCCTCATGTGCGTTGGCCAGTACCAGCACCGGCGCCGATGCCAGCACTTCACCGTCCTGCCCGACCGCCTGCCATTGCCCGTCAACGCGCGCGATTGCAGCAACCCGGCAGCCGAAACGTGCCGTCACCGCAGCGCCCGCTTGCGCCAGCTGCGCCGCGCAGATGTCCGGCGGCGCCAGCCAGCCGCCTTGCGGGAACCACAGGCCGCCACGCGGCACGCCGGCATGGTGGGCCGCTGCCGCCTCTTCAGCGCGCATCCAGCGCACGAATCCTTCCGGCAAGCCCAGCGCCGCCAGCGCGGCGCGCTGGGCCTCGCTTTCGGCTTCGTCCTCGCCGATCTGCAGCACGCCGCAGCCATGCCAGCCGACCGGATGGCCGGCCTCGGCCAGCGCCGCCCAGGCACGCAGCGCGTACTGGTTGCCGGCGCGCGACAGCCGCGACAGCAGGCTGTCGTCGGCGGACACGTGCGCATGCATGGCCGCCGCGCGGTGCGCCGAGGTCTGCCGCGCCGGCCCGTCATGGCCATCGAACAGCGTCACGCGCCAGCCGCGCGCGCCCAGCCGCTCGGTCACGGCGCAGCCGGCCAGGCCGGCGCCGATCACGATGGCATGGCGCTCGGCCCATTGCGCCGGCAGTGGCGGCGCATGGCGGCGCGCTTTCCATTGCGGGCGGAAGCGCGCGACGGTCATTTGCCACTTGCCGCCAAAGCCGGGCGCCTTGCTGACTTCGAAACCGACGTCCTTGAGCCCGCGCCGCACGAAGCCCGCGGCCGCCCACGTGGCCAGCCTGGCGCCTGGCCGGGCCAGCCGCGCCAGTCCGCGGAACACCTGCGGCGACCACATCTCCGTATTGCGCGCCGGCGCGAAACCGTCCAGGTAGAAGGCATCGACGCCGGCCGCCAGCAGCGGCAGCATCTGCTCGATATCGCCCAGCGCCAGCGTCAGCACCACGCGCCCGCCGTCGAAGGCCAGGCGGTGCAGGCCCGGCAGCGCCAGCGGCCATTGCGCCTGTAACGCCTGCGCCAGCGGCTGCAGCCCGTCCAGCCCGGCGTGCAACTGCGCCAGCCCTTCGCGGGTGAACGGGTGCTTTTCGATCGAGACGAAATGCAGCGATCCGCAGCGCTGGGGATCATCGCGCCACGCCTGCCAGGTCGCCAGGAAATTCAGCCCCAGGCCGAAGCCGGTCTCGACGATGACGAACTGGCGCTGGCCGGCCCACGCCTGCGGCAGGCCGTTGCCGCCCAGGAAGACATAGGCGGCCTGCGCCAGCCCGCCTTCGGTGCTGTGGTAGACGTCGTCGTAGCGGGGCGAATACGGGATGCCTTCGGCAGACAGGATGGACTCGGCGGGCTCTAATGCGCGCGGCATGGGACAGGAAACTCGGCGAAAAGCAAAATGCCAGGGCGGATTCGCCGGGGCGTGGGAGCGGGGTTGGCCGGGGTTGGCAATTCGCGCCGGATGGTAGCATAGCGGCCTTCCCGCAGACCGCACCGCCCTGCCCCTTGATCTGCGCCGCCCAGGCGCCCCGCTCCACATGCTCAGCTACCGTCACGCCTTCCACGCCGGCAACCATGCCGATGTCCTCAAACACGCCATCGTGGTGCAACTGCTCGATCACCTGGCGCAGAAGGACAAGGCGTTCTGGTATATCGACACCCATGCCGGCGCCGGCCTCTATGCGCTGGACCACGCCTACGCGCAGAAGAAGGCCGAATTCGAAACCGGCATCGCGCCGCTGTGGCGCGCCGCCGCCAGCGGCACCCAGCTGCCGGCGATGCTGGACGAATACCTGGACCAGGTGCGCGCGCTCAACCCGGACGGCAACCTGCGCCACTACCCCGGCTCGCCCTGGCTGGCCTGGCAGATGCTGCGCGAGCACGACCGGCTGAGGCTGTTCGAGCTGCACAGCACCGAGATCCAGGTGCTGCGCGACAACTTCCGCGGCGCCGGGCGCCGCGTCATGCTGTACGACGGCGACGGCTTCGGCGGCATCAAGGCCATCCTACCCCCGCCGCCGCGCCGCGCGCTTGTGCTGGTCGACCCCTCCTACGAGGACAAGCAGGACTACGCCCGCACCGTGCAGACCATCCGTGACGGGCTGGAGCGCTTTGCCACCGGCGTCTATGCGGTCTGGTACCCGCAGGTGCAGCGGCGTGAATCGGTGCAGCTGCCGGTGCAGCTCAAGGGCCTGCCGCTCAAGAGCTGGCTGCACGTGACCCTGACCGTCAGGCATCCGGTCGAGGGCGGCCTGGGCCTGCACGGCAGCGGCATGTTCATCGTCAACCCGCCGTGGCGGCTGAAGGAATCGCTGCAGCAGGCCATGCCGGTGCTAACCGACCTGCTTGGCCAGGACGACGGCGCAAGGTTCACGCTCGAAGCCGAGGAGAGCTGAGGCGGCGCACCAGCCAGTCCAGCGCCATGCCCGCGGCCAGGCCGACGCTGTCGGCCAGCAGGTCGAGCCAGTCGGCCTCGCGGTAGCCGGTCTGCCCCTGCAGCAGTTCGATCAGCCCGCCGTACGCCACCAGCCCCAGCAAGACGGCCCAGCCACGGCCGGTGTAGGCGCGCCGGCCCAGCACGCCCAGCACCGCGAACGCCAGCATATGGTTGGACTTGTCCCAGCCGGTGGTCGGCAGGGGCTGCGTCGGCGGCATCAGCGAAAGCGCCAGCACCGCGGCCGCGCAGCCCCAGAACAGCAGGCGCCAGCGCAGCGGGGTCAGGGTCGGGAAGGCAATCATCGGCATGTGTGCGGCATCTGGAAAGCCGACAATATAGCCCTGCCGCCTGCCGCCGCCACCGCAGCGCCCGGCAGGGCTGGATTCCCCCCGCGCCTTGCGCTACAATCCGCAGCCTCGTTGCACCGCAGGTGCGAGCCATGCCGACACCACGGTTCGGCGGCCAGTGCCGGCAGCAGCGGACAGGTGAAAGGCGGGCAGTTCCAGCCGCCTTTTTTGCTTTCCTGTCCGGCGCAAGCCAGCGAGCATCGCGGCCGCCCGCCCGGGCAGCGCCGCAAGGACCGCGAGGGTGGCGAAATTGGTAGACGCACCAGGTTTAGGTCCTGACGCCAGCAATGGTGTAGGGGTTCGAGTCCCCTCCCTCGCACCATCCGCCCTTCAAGTGGCGGACTGACAACTTCCGTTTTCAAATCCCCTTCGGCCCGCTTCTCCAGCCAGGCACTCCCACGCCGCGGCACTTTCCAGTCTGCGCCAGCGACGCTATCATTTCGTCATCGTATCGATAATCGATACATTCGTATATTGGTGCAATACTCATTCATCGTGGTGCAGCCATCCCGCGGATGGTGCCGCCCGGCCTCTCGCCCGCCGACGCAACTATGCCGTCAAAACCTGTCCCGCTACCCACGCCCGACCGCGACAACCCGCTCTTCAACCAGTCGCTGGAAAAAGGCCTCGAAGTCCTGCGCGCCTTCAACGGCGTGCACCGCACGCTGACCCTGTCGGAGCTGGCCGCGCTGACCGGCATGAACAAGAGCTCGGCGCAGCGCACCATCCATACGCTGGAAGCGCTGGGCTATGTCGACAAGCACCCGCAGACGCGCCGCTTCCGGCTGACGCCGCGGGTGATGGAGATCGGCTACAACTACCTGGCGGCCGACGCGCTGATCCCGGTGGCCAGCCCCTACCTGTCGCAGCTGGCCGCAGCCAGCGGCGAGACCGCCAACCTGACCGAGCCGGTCGGGCTGGACATGGTCTACGTGGCCCAGTTGATGACCGCCAAACACATGCCGGTGCTGACGCCGGTGGGCATGCGCATCCCGATGTACTGCACCAGCTCCGGCCGGGCCTACCTCAGCACGCTGCCCGACGAACAGGTGCTGGCGATGCTGGAGCAGTCGGCGCGCGTGGCGCGCACGCCCGCGACGCTGACCGGCGTGGATGCGATCTTCGAGCGCGTGGCAGCGTGCCGACGGCTGGGCTACGCCAGCAATGAAGAGGAACTGTTCATCGGCGACATGGGCCTGGCCGCGCCCATCGTCAACAGCCGTGGCGTGGCGGTCGGCGCGGTGCACGTGTCGCCGCCGGCCAGCCGCTGGAGCATGGCCGAGGCGCAGAAAAAGCTGGCGCCGCTGGTGATGGAATGCGCGCGGGCGATCTCGTGCTCCATCGCCCACTGAGGCCCGGCACCGCGAACGCCGGCCAACGTGCGCAGGGGTGGTAGAACACCTGAGTGCCAGTGCCTTTCGCGGACCCTTGCCGCGATCTATGCTGAAGGTGTCTGGGCGGCACCGCGCCGGTCCGGCATCGTTATCTCAGCCCTGATCGGAGGGCATATGAAATTCCCCGCTTTGCTGTTGGCAGCGTCGATGACCGCTGGCTGGTCATCGTTTGCACAGGCCGCCGGATGCCAGTACGACATGCAGTGCAAAGGAGAGCGGATCTGCCAGCAAGGGCAGTGCGTCTTTCCTGACGCGGAAGAAACCGCGGAAGCCGGTGGGCCGGCGCCGCTGTCGGCGACCAAGCGCACGCCGGCCCCACCACCACCCCGTGGGTGCTGCACCGTGGCAGGCAAGCTGAAGCTGTCACCGGCCGCGGCCGCGGATACCAGCCTGGCGAGCGGCGATGCGTGCCAGGGGCTGACCGCCTCCGGCAAGCCGGTTCCCGGCACGATCTGCAACTAGCCCCGGATCTGGCGCAGGCGCCCTAGCGCGCGTGCGCCAGCATGGCCTGCAGCAGCACGTTGGCGCCCGCCTCGATGTGCTCGGGCAGCGCGTCTTCAAGCTCGTTATGGCTGATGCCGTCCTTGCACGGCACGAAGATCATGCCGGTGGGCGCGCGCCGCGCGACGTAGACCGCGTCGTGGCCGGCGCCGCTGACCACGTCCATATGCGGCAGGCCCAGCACCGAGGCCGCGCGCCGCACGCTGTCCACGCATTCGGGCGCGAACACGCACGGCTCGAACTTCACCACCTGGCGGATTTCGACCTCCACGCCGGCAGCCAGGGCAATGCCTTCGAATGCCGCCTGCATGGCCGCGTGCATGCGGTCCAGGCCAGCCTGCGACAGGTTGCGGAAGTCGACCGAGAAATCGACCCGGCCCGGAATCACGTTGCGCGAGTTCGGCGTGACCTGCAGATAGCCGACCGTGCCGCGCCCGTGCGGCGCCTCGTCGCGCGCGATCTGGTTGACCGCCTCGACCATGCGCGCGGCCGCCAGCATCGCGTCGTGGCGCAGCGCCAGCGGCGTCGGGCCGGCGTGCGCGTCCATGCCGGTCACGGTCACGTCGTACCACTGCTGGCCCAGCGCGCCCGAGACCACGCCGATCGGCAGGCCGGCCGCCTCCAGCACCGGCCCCTGCTCGATATGCGCCTCGAAGTAGGCCGCGAACATGCCGCCCGGCACCGCGCCCGCCGGCTGCGCGCCGCGGTAGCCGATGGCCGCCAGCGCGTCGCCCACGCTGACGCCATCCACATCGGCCTGCGCGCGCGCAAAGGCCGCGTCGAATTCTCCGGCGAACACGCCCGAGCCCATCATCACCGGCGTGAAGCGCGTGCCCTCCTCGTTGGTCCAGAACGCAACCTCCAGCGGCGCGCGCGTGACGATGCCCAGGTCGTCGAGCGTGCGCATGACCTCCAGGCCGGCCAGCACACCGAAGTTGCCGTCGAACTTGCCGCCTGAGGGCTGGGTGTCGATATGGCTGCCGGTGGCCACGGCACGCGCGTCGGGGGCGCTGCCGGCGCGGCGCGCGAAGACGTTGCCGATCTCGTCGACGCGCACGTCGAGCCCGGCCTCGCGGCACCACTGCACCACCAGGTCGCGCCCCTTGCGGTCGGCTTCGGTCAGCGCGATGCGGCACACGCCGCCCCTGGGCGTGGCGCCGATCGCGGCGAGGTCCATCAGCGATTGCCACAGGCGGGCGCCATTGATGCGGGGAAGGTGTAGCTGGTCCATGTCTGGTTGCGGGTGGGGTGGAGGGAGAGGAAACGGCAGCAGGTTCAGCAAGAAGCAGACCACCATCGCCCGCGCTTCGGCCCGGGTTCCCGGCCCTGCCACCGTGGCACATGACTTGCTTTGCAGACATCCGTCCCCTCAAGCCAACCCAGGAGCAAGCCTGTGCACCACGATCCCTCCCTTCTCGCGAAAGGTCTCAAGTCAGCTGCCTCGGTCATGAGCGCCGCCGTGCTGGCGCTGCTCGCGCTGCCCGGTGCCGCCCATGCCGACAAGGTGCTGCGCATCGGCATGACCGCCGCCGACATCCCGCGCACGCTCGGCCAGCCCGACCAGGGCTTTGAGGGCAACCGCTTCTCCGGCATCCCGATGTACGACGGCCTCACCCAATGGGACCTGTCCAGGGGCAACGGCCCCAGCCTGCTGATCCCGGGCCTGGCCACCGAATGGAAGGTCGACGCCGCCGACAAGACCAGATGGGTGTTCAAGCTGCGCCCCGGCGTCAAATTCCACGACGGCACCCCATTCAACGCCGACGCCGTGGTCTGGAACGTCGGCAAAGTGCTGGACAAGACCGCCAGGCAGTTCGATCCCAGCCAGGTCGGCGTAACCGCCTCGCGCATGCCGACGCTGCGCACGGCAAAAAAGATCGACGACCTCACCGTCGAGCTGGTCACCTCCGAGCCGGATTCGTTCCTGCCCTACAACCTGACCAACCTGTTCATGGCCTCGCCCACGCAGTGGGAGAAGAAGTTCGCCGCGGTGCCGGCCTCGGTCACCGATCCGGTCGAGCGCTCCAAGCAGGCCTGGGTCGCGTTTGCCGCCGACGCCGCCGGCACCGGGCCGTTCAGGATGAGCCGCTTGGTGCCGCGCGAGCGCCTGGAAGTGGTGCGCAATGCGCAATACTGGGACGCGAAGCGCGTGCCAAAGATCGACAAGGTGGTGATGGTGCCGATGCCCGAGGCCAACGCCCGCACCGCCGCGCTGCTGTCGGGCCAGGTCGACTGGATCGAAGCCCCGGCGCCCGACGCCATCGCCCAGATCAAGAGCCGCGGCTTCCAGGTCTACGCCAACGCGCAGCCGCATATGTGGCCGTGGCAGCTGTCGTTCGCGCCCGGCTCGCCGTGGCTGGACAAGCGCGTGCGCCAGGCCGCCAACCTGTGCGTCAACCGCAGCGGCCTGAAGACCCTGCTGGGCGGCTACATGGCCGAGGCCAAGGGCATCGTCGAGACCGGCAATCCGTGGTGGGGCAATCCGAAGTTCGATATCAAGTACGACCCGGCCGCGGCGAAGAAGCTGATGCAGGAGGCCGGCTACTCGGCCGCCAAACCGGTCAAGGTCAAGGTGCAGGTGTCGGCGTCGGGCTCCGGCCAGATGCAGCCGCTGCCGATGAACGAGTACGTGCAGCAGAACCTGAAGGAGTGCTTTATCGACGTCGATTTCGACGTGGTCGAGTGGAACACGCTCTTCACCAACTGGCGCGTCGGCGCCAAGGACGCCAGCGCGCACGGCGCCAACGCCATCAACGTCAGCTTTGCGGCAATGGACCCGTTCTTCGCCATGGTCCGCTTCGTCAGCACCAAGACCCAGCCGCCGGTCTCGAACAACTGGGGCTACTTCGGCAATGCCGAGTTCGACAAGCTGATCGAGAACGCGCGCACCTCGTTTGACGAGAAATCGCGCGACGCGGCGCTGGCCAGGCTGCATGCACGCATCGTCGAGGAATCGCCGTTCGTGCTGATCGCGCATGACGTCGGCCCGCGCGCGATCTCGAAGAAGGTCAAGGGCGTGGTGCAGCCGCAGAGCTGGTTTATCGATATCGCGACAATGTCGATGGACTGATCCCGGCCGCGCCCGACGGACGCCGCGCGGCAGCCCCGCCGCCGCGCGGCCCGGCAGTCCCGCCCGGTCTTTCCCGCGTGCCGCGCACCGCGCACGCACGCCCCCAACTTGCCGGATCCCCCCATGCAATACCTGTTCCGCCGCATCCTCTATGCCATCCCCATCCTGCTCGGGGTGGCGCTGCTGTGCTTCTCGCTGGTTCATATCGCCCCCGGCGATCCGCTGGTGTCGGTGCTGCCGCCCGACGCCTCGGAAGACCTGCGCCGCCAGCTGACCGCGCTCTACGGCTTCGACAAGCCCTTCCTGGAGCAATTCCTGCACTGGCTGGGCCGCGCGCTGCAGGGCGACCTGGGCACTTCGATCGCCACCAGCCGGCCGGTGATGGCCGAAGTCGGCGCAGCCGTGGTCAATTCCCTGCGCCTGGCCACCGTGGCCACGCTGATCGGCTTCAGCTTCGGCTGCCTGTTCGGCTTTGTCGCCGGCTACCTGCGCGATTCCGTGGCCGACCGCACCGCGTCGCTGCTGTCGGTGCTGGGCGTCAGCATCCCGCACTACTGGCTGGGGATGGTGCTGGTGATCGCGTTCTCGGTGCTGCTGGGCTGGCTGCCGGCCACCGGCGCCGGGCCGGGCGGTTCGGGCGACTGGGCCTGGGACTGGGAGCACATGCAGTACATGCTGCTGCCGGCAGTGACCATGTCGGTGATCCCGATGGGCATCGTGGCGCGCACGGTGCGCGCGCTGGTGGCTGAGATCCTGGCCAACGAGTTCATCGTCGGCCTGCGCGCGCGCGGCCTGTCGGACCTGGCCGTGTTCCGCCACGTGCTCAAGAACGTGGCGCCGACCGCGCTGTCGGTGATGGGCCTGCAGCTGGGCTACCTGCTGGGCGGCTCGATCCTGATCGAGACCGTGTTCTCATGGCCCGGCACCGGCTTCCTGCTCAACGCCGCTATCTTCCAGCGCGACTTCCCGCTGCTGCAGGGGACCATCCTGGTGCTGGCTGTGTTCTTCGTGCTGCTCAACCTGCTGGTCGATGCGCTGCAGACGCTGTTCGATCCGCGCATCCAGCGCAACTGAGGAGGCCGACATGGACATGACCCTCGACCCATCACCGGCCGCCGCTGCGGTGCAGCGCTCGCCCGGCTACTGGACCACGGTCGGCCGGCGCCTGCTGCGCAACAGGCTGGCCATGCTGGCCGCGCTGGTGCTGCTGGGGCTGGTGCTGATGGCGCTGTTCGCCCCGGCACTGATGCCCGCCGATCCGTACGCGGCATCGATCCTCAAGCGCCTCAAGCCGATCGGCACCGAGCACTTCCCGCTGGGCACCGACGAGCTGGGACGCGACATGCTGTCGCGGCTGATGCTGGGCGCGCGGCTGTCGCTGTTCATGGGCATCACGCCGGTGCTGCTGGCCTTTGTCATCGGCAGCGCACTCGGCATCGTCGCCGGCTATGCCGGCGGCTGGACCAACACCGTGATCATGCGGCTCACCGACATCCTGTACGCCTTCCCGTCGGTGCTGCTGGCGATCGCGCTGTCAGGCACGCTGGGCGCGGGCGTGGGCAATGCGCTGCTGTCGCTGACCATCGTCTTTATCCCGCAGATCGTGCGCGTGGCCGAAAGCGTGACCACCCAGGTGCGCAACCGCGAGTTTGTCGACGCGGCGCGTGCTTCCGGGGCGTCGTCGCTGACCATCGTGCGCGCCCATGTGCTCAACAACGTGCT
The DNA here is from genome assembly GCF_058795055.1 of Cupriavidus sp. GW823-FHT06D04. Classification (NCBI taxonomy): domain Bacteria; kingdom Pseudomonadati; phylum Pseudomonadota; class Betaproteobacteria; order Burkholderiales; family Burkholderiaceae; genus Cupriavidus; species Cupriavidus sp. GW823-FHT06D04. Next base: position 26,259 of record NZ_JBXAHL010000034.1, read on the forward strand.
TGGGCCGATCTTCGTCTATGCCACCAGCCTGATCTCGGTGTCGATGATCCTGGCCTCGGGCCTGTCCTTCCTCGGCCTGGGCGTCAAGCCGCCCGAGCCGGAGTGGGGCCTGATGCTCAACACGCTGCGCACGGCCATCTATACCCAGCCGTGGGTTGCCGCCCTGCCCGGCGCCATGATCTTCCTGACCTCGGTCTCGTTCAACCTGCTGGCCGACGGCATCCGCTCGGCCATGGAAATCAAGGACTGAACCATGCCAGCACTGATGCAGGCCCCTTCCCCACAGGCCGGCCGCGATGTCGGCGGCCCGGCGCAGCCGCTGGTGATCGCCCACCAGCTGGTCAAGCACTTCCCCATCAAGTCCGGCCTGCCCGGCCTGCGCGCGCGTGCCGCGTCGGTGCGCGCGGTCGATGGCGTCAGCTTCGACGTGCTCAAGGGCGAGACCCTGGGGGTGGTCGGCGAGTCCGGCTGCGGCAAGTCCACCACCGCGCGGCTGCTGATGCAGCTGACGCAGCAGGACAGCGGCGAGCTGATCTTCGACGCGCAGGGCGTGGGCTCGGCCCAGCTGCCGATGAAGCAGTTCCGCAGCCAGGTGCAGATGGTGTTCCAGGACAGCTATTCGTCGCTGAACCCGCGCCTGACCATCGAGGCGTCGATCGCCTTCACGCCACGCGTCCATGGCGTGCCGGCGCGCGAAGCCACCGAGCGCGCCCGCTACCTGCTGCAGCGCGTCGGGCTGGACCCGGCGCGCTTTGCCGGGCGCTACCCGCACGAGCTGTCCGGCGGGCAGCGCCAGCGCGTCAACATTGCCCGCGCGCTGGCGCTGCGCCCGCGGCTGGTGATCCTGGACGAGGCGGTCTCGGCACTGGACAAGTCGGTGGAGGCGCAGGTGCTGAACTTGCTGCTGGACCTGAAGGCCGAGTTCGACCTGACCTACGTCTTCATCAGCCACGACCTCAACGTGATCCGCTACCTGTGCGACCGCGTGATGGTGATGTACCTGGGCAAGGTGGTGGAGATCGCGGATACCGAGACCCTTTATCGCCACCCGGCGCACCCGTACACGCGCGCGCTGCTGAAGTCGATGCCGTCGCTGGACCCGGACCACCGCACCGCGGTCGCGCCGCTGGCGGGCGACCCGCCCAATCCGATCAACCCGCCGCCCGGCTGCAGCTTCCATCCGCGGTGCGCCATGGCGCAGGACGTGTGCGCGCGGCGCGAGCCGCAGCTGACCGACCTGGTGGCCGGGCATCCGGTCGCCTGTCTGCTGGCCACCGCGCCCTGAGGAGCCCACCATGTCCACCACCCCACAAAGCACACCTGGCGCGCCGATGATTTCGGTGCGGGACCTGCACGTCACCTTCTCCGGCGGCGGCAAGACCATCCGCGCCGTCAACGGCGTCTCGCTCGAAGTGGGCGCAGGCGAAGCGGTGGCGCTGATCGGCGAATCCGGCTCGGGCAAGAGCGTCACGCTGCGCGCGCTGATGCGCCTGCACCCGCCGCGCCGCACCCGCATGGAGGGCCGGATCCGCGTCGACGGCGCCGACGTGATGGCGCTCGACCAGCGCGCGCTGGCCCGGCTGCGCGGCGGCACCATGGCGATGGTGTTCCAGGAGCCGCTGCTGGCGCTGGACCCGGTCTACACCGTCGGCCAGCAGATCGTCGAATGCATCCGCACCCACGACAAGGTCTCGGCCGCCGAGGCGCGCGAGCGCGCGCTACAGGCGCTCGAGTCCGTGCGCATTCCCAGCCCGGAGCGACGGCTGGCAGCGTACCCGCACGAGATGTCGGGCGGCATGCGCCAGCGCGCGATGATCGCGCTGGCACTGTCGGCGCGGCCCAGGATCCTGCTCGCCGACGAGCCCACCACCGCGCTGGACGCCACCGTGCAGATCCAGGTGCTGATCCTGCTGCGCGAGCTGCAGCGCGAACTGGGGCTGTCCATCGTCTTCGTCACCCACGATATCGGCGCGGCGGTGGAGATCGCCGACCGCGTCGCGGTGATGTACGGCGGGCGCATTGTCGAGGAAGGCCCGATCCGCACCCTGCTGCGCGCGGCGCGCCACCCCTACACCATCGCCCTGCTGCAAAGCCGGCAGCATGGCATGGACCGTGGCCAGCGGCTGCAGGCCATCGGCGGCGCCCCGCCCGACCTGGCCGCGCTGCCGCCGGGCTGCACCTTCGCGCCACGCTGCCCGCATGCGCGCCCGCAATGCCTGGCCGAGGTGCCGCAGGCGGTCACCGTCGGCACCGGCCACCGCGTCAGCTGCGTGCTGGCCGCCGAGCCCGCCGTGGCCACCGCGGCATAAGCCCCATCCCAGAACCCCAACATATTCCAGGCCCCCCATGACGCTTGCCACCCATCCTGCCCGTGCCTTCATGCCGTACCCCCAGGTTGCCGTCCCGCACGCCGCCAGCGGCCCGCTGCAGGGCCTTAGCTTTGCCGTGAAGGACCTGTTCGATGTAGCGGGCTATCCGACCGGCGGCGGCAATCCGCACGTGCTGGCGCGCTCGGGCATCAAGGCCGCGACCGCGCCGGCGGTGCAGCGGCTGCTGGATGCCGGCGCCGCCTTCGTCGGCAAGACCCACACTGACGAGCTGGCCTTCTCCATGAACGGCCAGAACGCCCACTACGGGCGCCCGGTCAACGGCGCGGCGCCGGACCGCATCACCGGCGGCTCGTCGTCGGGCTCGGCCTCGGCGGTATCGAACGGCTTGTGTGACTTCGCGCTGGGCTCCGACACCGGCGGCTCGGTGCGTGCGCCGGCCAGCCATTGCGGCCTGTTCGGCATCCGTCCCACGCACGGGCGAATTTCGCTGGAGCGCTGCCTGCCGCTGTCCGAGAGCCTGGACACCTGCGGCTTTTTCGCGAGCGACATCGGCACCTTCGCGCGCGTGGCCGAGGTGCTGTTCGGCGCGGACCCGGCGCCGCTGCCGGCCGCGCCGCGGCTGCTAGTTGCCACCGACCTGTTCGGCCAGCCCACCCCGGAAGCCCGCGGCGCGCTGGCACCGGCCGTCGCCCGGATCGAAGCCGCGCTGGGCCGGGCCGCGCCAGTCACCGTGGCCGACCGGCCGCTGTCCGAGCTGTGGTGGGCGTTCCGCTACGTGCAGGGCTGGGAGGCGTGGCACAGCGACGGCGAACTGATCGAGCAACACGGGCTGGAGCTGGGTGCCGATGTCGCGGCACGCTTCGCCTTCTCGAAGGCCGTCACCCGCAGCCAGTTCGACGAAGCCAGTGCCGTGCGCCGCGACTTCACCGCGCACGTGGGCCGGCTGCTGGGGCAGGACGGCGTGCTGGTGCTGCCGACCATGCCCGATATCGCGCCGCTGCGCGCCGAGCCGGTCGAATCGCTGGAGACCTACCGCAACCTCGCCTCCCAGACGCTGTGCCTGACGCCGCTGAGCGGCTTCCCGCAGCTGAACCTGCCGCTGGCCCGCCGCGACGGCGCACCGCTCGGCATCTCGCTGCTGGGGCCGGCGGGCAGCGACCGCAGCCTGGTGGCACTGGCGGAGCGGATCATGGCGCACCAGGCCTGAACCACTAAGGCAAACGGCACGCGGGTGGGCGCCCGGCGCCCCACCCGCGTCAGGTGGCCCGCCATCTGAAGACGCCGCCGGCCAGCCCGGCGCTCCTACAATGCTGCCATCGCATTGGTCCGCCGGCCCGCGCCGCACGGACAAGAGGAGCCCAGCATGTCCCCGGCCGGAGCCGCGCCAGCAGAATCCGCCCGCCAGTCCGCCACACCTGCCTTCGCGGTCACGCCGACCAAGCTGGTGCCGCCCCGCGGCGCCCGCCCGCTGATGCCGCGCGACACCCTGCTCGCGCGCCTGGCCGAGGCGCGGCGCCAGCGCTGCGTGGTGATCCAGGGGCCGGCCGGCTGCGCCAAGACCAGCACGCTGGCGGCGTGGCGCCAGGCCCTGCTGACGCTGGACTTCGACGTCGCCTGGCTGTCGCTCGCCCCGGAAGACAACAGCGTCGCGGCCTTCTTCAACGGCCTGGTCGCCAGCCTGGCCACCGTGGATCCGGCCATCGTGCGCGATGCCTGGGTGCTGATGGGCCGCGACGGCCACCAGTCCGCGGTCGAGCACTGGGTGATCACGCTGGTGCGGGCCATCGGCGCACGCCGGCGCGAACTGGTGCTGATGCTCGACGACGTCCATCACCTGGACGACCCCGGCGTGGTGCTGGCGCTGCGCTGGCTGCTCGACTACGCGCCGCCGCAACTGCACGTGGTGCTGGCCTCGCGCACCGCGCCGCCGCTGTCGCTGGCGCGGCTGCGCACGCAGGGGCTGCTGTCGTCATTCGGGCTGGCCGACCTGCGCTTCTCGGCACAGGAATCCGCCCGTTTCCTGCAGGAACAACTGGGCCACGTCGACGCCCGCGATGCCGGCCGGCTGCATGAACTCACCGACGGCTGGGCCGCCGGCCTGCAGCTCTTTGCCATCGACCTGAAGGGCAAGCGCGGCGGATCGTACAACCCGGTCCAGGTGCGCGACGCACAGACCTTTGCCAGCTATTTCGAGCGCGAGGTGCTGGTGCGGCTGACGCCGGACGACCTCGGCCTGCTCACCCGCATGGCGCTGTGCCACCGCTTTTGCGGCGCGCTGTGCGCCACCCTGCTGGGCCGGCCCGAAGCCGCCGCCGAGATCACCGTGCGGCTGGCGCACCTGGCGCGCGACGACCTGTTCATCGCGCAGATCGGCAGCGACAGCCATGGCGAAGCCTGGTACCGCCTGCACCCGCTGTTGCGCGAAGTGCTGCTGGGGCGCCTCGGCGGGCTGCCGCAGGGCACGCAGGCGGCGATGCACGCAGCGGCCTGGCAGTGGTTCAACGCGCATGGCCACGTCGACGAGGCCGTGCGGCACGCGGTGCTGGCCGGGGACAGCGCGGCCGCCGCCGACATGGTGCACGGCCGCGCGCATAGCCTGCTCGCGCGCGGCGAACTCAGCAAGCTGGCCGCGCTGGTGCGGCAACTGCCGGCGGAACAGATACGGGCCCGCTTCGGCCTGCTGCTGGTCCAGGCCCATCTGCAGATGTATGCCGGCGACTCCGACGGGCTGCAAGACAGCCTGCAGCGGATGCAGGCCCAGGCCGGGCGGCTGGGCCCGCGCGAGCACTATGCGCTGGCGATATTGCAAGGCAGCATGGCGCTGCTGCGCGACGACTCCGATGCCGTCGCCAACCTGCTGCCGGCGCTGCAGCGCGTGCCCGCCGGCGCGGACGACTTCACCCTGACCGGGCGCGGCAACATCCTGTCGTGGATGCATATCTACCGCGGCGAATACGACCAGGCGCGGCGCGTGATCGAGGACGGCGCGCCCTGCGACGGCGCGCCGCGCGGCACGCTGCTGGGCCGCTGCATGGGCGGCATGACGCACGCCGTCGAGGGCCAGGTGCTGGTGGCCGAACGCGTGCTGCATGACGTGCTAGCCGATGCCGAGCAGCGTGGCGCCGCCTGCGCCGGCGTGGCCTGCATGGCGGCCGCGCTGCTGGGCGAGACCCTGTACGAACTCAACGATGTCGAGGCTGCCGCCAGCCTGCTTGATGCCCGCATCGACGTGCTGGTGCGCATCTCGATCCCCGACACCGTGCTGCGCGCGCTGCTGGCGCTGTCCTGCAGCCGCTGGCACGCCGGCGACCACGCCGGTGCGCTGGCGTGCCTGGACCGGCTGGAGCGCTACGGGCAGCGCCACCGAGTCGACCGCCTGGTGGCCGGGGCCCTGTCACTGCGCTCGCGCCGGCTGCTGGAAGACGGCCATGTCGACGCCGCCGACGACGCGCTGCTGCGGCTGGAAGCGCTGGCGGCCCGGCATGCCGGCGCGGTGCGCAGCACCGCCTGGGAAGTGCGGGTCCACGCCGACCTGGCCCGCATCGGCATGTGCCTGCACCACAACGATTTCGACGGCGCGCTGGCGCGCCTGGAGCCGCTGGCGGCGCTGTCCGAGGCCGGCGGGCGCTGGTCCCGCGTGGCCACCTTGCGCGTGCTGATGGCGCAGGCCCACCGGGGCCGCCGCGATCCCGCCGCCGCGCGCCGGCAACTGCTCGACGGGCTGCGCATCGGCCACCGCCACGGGCTGGTGCGCAGCCTGCTCGACGCCTCGCCGCAGGTGCCGGCCATGCTGGCGGTGCTGGCCGGCGATGACAGCCTGGACCCGGTACTGGCGTTCTACGCGCAGCGCCTGGCCGACGCCGCCGGTCCGGGCGCGTCCGCCAGTCCCGCTCCCTCGCCGGCCCCGGCCGCCCAACTCGCGCGCCTGGCCACCCTCAGCGAGCGCGAGCAGGAGGTGCTGGGCCTGCTGGCGCAGGCCATGCCGAACAAGAAGATCGCGCGCATCCTCAACGTGTCGCTCGACACGGTCAAGTGGCACCTGCGCAATGTCTACGCCAAGCTGGGAGTCACCGGACGTGACCAAGCCGTGGCCCGGCTGCGCGACGCCGGCGCCCTGCCCACCCCCTGATCTACTCCACCTACACCACCGGTGTAGGGACTTCCCACCCGCCCCCGGCCACACTGGATCCAACGAGGCAGCGACACCGCTGCCGTCCACCAGTCAGACCGGGAGCCATCGATGGAAATCATCCGCAACGTCTATCGCGAAGACCACGAGATGTTCAGGGAAACCGCGCGCCGCTTCTTCGAGCGCGAATGCCTGCCGCGCCAGGCCGCCTGGGACCAGGCCGGCTGCGTCGACCGCGAGACCTGGCTCAAGGCCGGCCGCGAAGGCCTGCTGTGCGTCACAGTGCCCGAGGAATACGGCGGCGGCGGCGGCGATTTCGGCCACTCCGCCGTGCTGGCCGAGGAATATCACCGTTCCGGCATTTCCGGCCCGAGCTTCTCGGTGCATTCGGACATCACCGCACCCTACATCGTGCGCCTGGGCACCGAGGAACAGAAGCGCAAGTGGCTGCCCGGGATCTGCCGCGGCGAGAAGATCCTGGCCATCGCCATGACCGAGCCCGGCAGCGGCTCCGACCTGAAGTCGATCCGTACCAGCGCCGTACGCGACGGCGACGAGTTCGTGATCAACGGCAGCAAGACCTTCATCTCCAATGGCCTGAATGCCGACCTGATCGTGGTGGTCTGCAAGACCGATCCGACTGCGGGCGCCAAGGGGGTGAGCCTGATCATGGTCGAGGCGGAGCGCGCGGGCTTTCGCCGCGGGCGCAAGCTGGAGAAGGTCGGCCAGCACGCCGCCGACACCGCCGAGCTGTTCTTCGACAACGTGCGCGTGCCGGTCACCAACCTGATCGGCAACGAGAACGGCGGCTTCATCCACCTGATGGAAGAGCTGCCGCAGGAACGTCTGATCATCGCCGCTTACTGCGCCGCCAAGCTGGAGCGCCAGCTTGAGCTGACGCTGCAGTACGTGAAGGAGCGCCGCGCCTTCAATCAGACCGTGTGGGACTTCCAGAACACCAAGTTCAAGCTGGCCGACGTCAAGGCCCAGGCCGTGGCGGTGCGCACCATGGTCGACTACTACATCGGCAAGCACATGGTGCAGAAGCTGTCGCTGCAGGAGGCGGCCATCGCCAAGCTGTACGCCACCGAGACCCTGTGGAAGTGCATCGACGACATGGTGCAGCTGCACGGCGGCTACGGCTACATGCTCGAGTACCCGATCGCGCGCGCCTTTGTCGACATGCGCGTGACCCGCATCTTCGGCGGCACCAGCGAAGTACTGCGCGACCTGATCGCACGCAAGCTCTGAGCCCCTTTTTCGAAACCTCCTTCAGGAATCCATCATGAGCGAGAAAGTCCTGGTTGCCGGCGTCGGCATGATCCCCTTCGCCAAGCCCGGCGCAAGCCTGAGCTACACCGAAATGGGCGCCGAAGCCACGCGCCGCGCGCTGGCGGACGCCGGCATCGGCTACGAGCAGGTGCAGCAGGCCTTTGCCGGCTATGTCTACGGCGACTCCACCTGCGGCCAGACCGCGCTGTATGAAGTCGGCATGACCGGCATCCCCATCATCAACGTCAACAACAACTGCTCGACCGGCTCGACCGCGCTCTACCTGGCGCGCAAGGCGATCGAGAGCGGTGATGCCGACTGCGTGCTGGCGCTGGGCTTCGAGCAGATGCAGGCAGGCGCGCTGAAGTCGCACTGGGATGACCGCCCCGTGACCCGCGCCCGCTTCCAGCCGATCATGCACGGGCTGACCGCCGACATGGCGCACCTGCCGCAGGCCCTGCGCACCTTCGGCGGCGCCGGCCGCGAGCATATGCAGCGCTACGGCACCCGCATGGAGACCTTTGCGGCGGTGCGCGCCAAGGCCAGCCGCCATGCCGCCAACAACCCGCTGGCGCTGTTCCGCAAGGTCGTCACCACCGAAGACGTGATGAACGACGTGGAACTGCTGCCGGGCGTGATGACGCGCCTGATGGCCTGCCCCCCGACCTGCGGCGGCGCGGCCGCAATCCTGGTGTCCGAGCGCTTTGCCCGCCAGCACGGCCTGCGCACCGGCGTGCAGATCGTGGCGCAGGCGCTCACCACCGATCCGCCCGCCTCGTTCGACCCGCCGTCCATGCTGAACTACGTCGGCACCCACATGACGCGCGCGGCGGCCAACAAGGTCTACGAGCACGCCGGCATCGGCCCCGAGGACGTCGATGTGTGCGAGCTGCACGACTGCTTCGCGCACAACGAGGTGATCTCGTACGAAGCCCTGGGCTTCTGCCCCGAAGGCGGCGCCGAGAAATTCGTCATGGACGGCGACAACACCTACGGCGGCAAGGTAGTGGTCAACCCGTCGGGCGGCCTGCTGTCCAAGGGGCACCCGCTGGGCGCCACCGGCCTAGCCCAGTGCTACGAACTGACGCACCAGCTGCGCGGCACCGCCGAGCATCGGCAGGTGGAAGGCGCAAAGCTGGCGCTGCAGCACAACCTCGGCCTCGGCGGCGCGTGCGTGGTGACGCTGTACGGCAAGTACTGAGCCCTGGACCGAACCCAAGCAATGACGTGGCGCGCCGGCAGCATCGTGCTGCCGGCAGTGCCCCGCAAGGAGACCGCCATGAAACGTTCCACGCTTTCCCGCCTGCTGGGCCTTGGCCTGGCCTGCGCGATGCTGCTGCCGGCGCTGCCGGCAAGCGCCGCCGACAACTTCCCCTCGCGTCCGCTGCGCTTTATCGTGCCCCTGACGCAGGGCAGCGGCTCAGACACCGTCACCCGCTTCGTCGCCGAGCTGGTGGGCAAGGACCTGGGCCAGCCGGCCGTGGTCGAGAACCGCCCCGGCGCCGACACCATCATCGCCGTGCAGAGCCTGCTCAACGCGCCGGCTGACGGCTACAGCATCCTGATGATCTCGCCCAGCGCCATGGTCATCAACCCGCTGGTCAACGACAAGCTGCCCTATGACCCACGCGATATCCGCCCGCTGGCTGCCGCGATCCGCGCTTCGGCGGTGCTGGTCACGGGCGCCAATTCGCCCTACAAGAGCGTTGCCGACGTCCTCGCCACCGCGCGCAGGAAGCCGCATACGGTCAGCCTGGCCAACTACAGCTACCACTATCGCCTGGGCGGGCTGCAGCTGCAGCAGATGGCCGGCATCGACCTGAACCACATTCCCTACAAGGGCGCGGCGCAGGTGCAGACCGACCTGATGGGTGGCGCGGTGGACCTGGCCCTGCTGGATGTCGGCGGCGCCCTGCCGCTGCTGCGCGCCGGCAAGCTGCGCCCGCTGGCCGTGACCACCCGCGCGCGCCACCCTGAACTGCCCGACGTGCCAACCGTGCGTGAAAGCGGCGTGGCCAACTATGAGCTGTCGGTGTGGATCGGCTTTGGCGTCAGCAGCAAGACGCCCGAGCCGATCGCGCAGAAGCTCGAGGCGTCGCTGCTGAAGGCGCTGGGCACGCCGGAATTCCGCAATTTCGCCGCGCGCACGGCCTATGCCGAAGTGCTGGCCGAGCCGGGCAAGCAGATGCGCGCCATGATCGCCTCGGAGCGGGTGCGCTACGGGGAACTGGTCAAGAACTACGACGTCAGCGCGCGCTGAAGGCGCCGCCCTGCACAACCCAGAAAACAGGATTCACCATGTCACAGCTTTGCAAGGACCGCGTTGCCGTCATCACCGGTGCCGGTCGCGGCATCGGGCGCGAATATGCGCTGGAGTTCGCCCGCCAGGGCGCGAAAGTGGTCGTCAACGATCTCGGCGGGCGCGGCGAAGGCGGCGGTGCCGCCAGCGGCCCGGCCCAGGAAGTGGTGGCCGAGATCCGCGCCGCCGGCGGCGAGGCCATCGCCAGCTTCGACGACGTGGCCGACTGGGCCGGCGCCGAGCGCATGATCCGCACCGCCATCGACACCTTCGGCGGCCTCGACGTACTGGTCAACAATGCCGGCATCCTGCGCGACCGCACCCTGGTCAACATGACCGAGGAGGACTGGGATTCAGTGATCCGCGTGCATATGCGCGGCACCTTTGCGCCGTCGCGGCACGCCGCCGCCTACTGGCGCGAGGAATCGAAGGCGGGGCGCCAGCGCGCCGCGCGCATGATCAACACCAGCTCGTCGTCCGGCCTGTACTGCAACGCCGGCCAGTCCAACTACGGCGCGGCCAAGGCCGGCATCGCCGCGATGTCGGTGATCGCCGCGCGCGAGCTGGACCGCTACGGCGTCACCGTCAACGCGATCTACCCGACCGCGATGAGCCGGCTGACCGAAGACATCTTCGCCAAGCGGCGCAACGAGTTCACCGCCGGCGCCGTGCCGGGCTTCGATCCGCTCGATGCCGGCAACGTGGCGCCGCTGGTGGCCTGGCTGGGCAGCGTCGAGTCCGGCGACGTCACCGGGCGCGTGTTCGGCGTGCGCGGCGGGCGCATCACGGTGGCCGAAGGCTGGCACGCCGGCCCGCGCATCGAGAAGTCAGGCCGCTGGGACGCCGCCGAGCTTGGCCAACTGATTCCCGCGCTGGTCCGCCAGGCCGCGGCCAATGCCGACACGTCGGGCGAGATCCCCGCCGCCTGATCACCGCACCGAGCACCGCACCATGACACCGACCCCCAAGTACCTGGGCGATCACGCCGCCCTGAACCCTGAGAAGCCCGCCGCCATCAACGGCACCACCGGCGAGGTCCTGAGCTACAGCGAGCTGGACCAGCGCTCGAACCGCTTTGCCCAGTACCTGTACGCGCTTGGCCTACGCCGCGGCGACCATATCGCGATGGTGCTCGAAAACAATATGCGCTGCTTTGAGCTGTGCTGGGCCGCGCTGCGTTCCGGGCTGCTGATCACCCCCGTCAACCGCTTCCTGACCGCGCCCGAAGCCGCCTACCTGATCGAGGACAGCAAGGCGCAGGTGGTGGTGACCTCCTACGCGATGCGCGAGCTGGCTGCCCAGTTGACGGACCTGATGCCGACCTGCCGCAGCCGGCTGATGGTGGACGGCACCATTCCCGGCTGGGACAGCTACGAAACGGCCATCGCCGCGCACCCGGCCGGGCGCCTGGCCGAAGAATGGATGGGCGCGACCATGATCTACAGCTCCGGCACCACCGGCCGGCCCAAGGGCATCGTGCGCGCGCAGCCGCAGGGCTATGTGACCGAAGGCTCGGGCTCGCCACGCCGGGCCCAGTTCGTTCGCTATGGTTTCGACGCCGATACCACCTACCTGTCGCCCGCGCCGCTGTACCACACCGCACCGCTCGGCTATGGGCTTGAGACCCAGTTCGGCGGCGGCACCGTGGTCTTCATGGAGAAGTTCGACGCGGTCGAGGCGCTGCGCATGATCGAGCGCTACCGCGTCACCCACAGCCAGTGGGTGCCGACCATGTTCATCCGCATGCTTAAGCTGGAGCCGGCGCAGCGCGAGGCCTTCGACCTGTCCAGCCACCGCGTGGCGATCCACGCGGCAGCCCCCTGCCCGCAGGAAATCAAGCGCGAGATGATCGCCTGGTGGGGACCGATCGTGCACGAGTACTACGCCGCCACCGAAGGCAACGGCGTGGCCACGCTGAACACGGCGGAATGGCTGACGCACCCGGGCTCGGTCGGCAAGGCGCTGGTGGGCGTGCTGCATATCTGCGACGAGGACGGCAACGAACTGCCCTGCGGCGAAAGCGGGCTGGTCTACTTCGAGCGCGAAGCCCTGCCGTTCCACTACCACAACGATCCGGAGAAGACCCGCGCCGCGCAGCACCCGCGCCACCCCACCTGGACCTCGGTGGGCGATATCGGCCGGATGGATGAAGACGGCTACCTGTACCTGACCGACCGCAAGGCGTTCATGATCATCTCCGGCGGCGTCAACATCTACCCGCAGGCGATCGAGGACGCGCTGGTGGTGCATCCCAGCGTCGGCGACGCCGCCGTGATCGGCGTCCCCAATGCGGAGATGGGCGAAGAGGTCAAGGCCATCGTCGAACCGGCCGCGGGCATCGCGCCGTCCCCCGAACTTGCCGAGACCCTGCTCGAATACCTGCGCGGCAGGGTGGCGCGCTACATGGTGCCGCGCTCGATCGACTTCACCGACGCCATGCCGCGGCTGCCCACCGGCAAGCTGTACAAGCAGGCCCTGCGCGACCGCTACTGGAAAGCCCAATGACCGTGGCGGCAATGCATGCCGCCACCAAGGAGTACGACGTGAGCCAATTGCTGGACGCCTTCCGCCTGACCGCGCTGCCGCCCGCGGCGGAAACCTTGCGCGCCGAAGTCAGGCGCTTCCTGGCCGAGCACCTGCCAGCCGCCAGCGCCGATATCCGCGCGCGCTCGTGGATGGGTTTCGATGCCGATTTCAGCCGCCGGCTGGCGCAACGCGGCTGGGTTGGCGTGACGCTGCCGGCCAGCTATGGCGGCGCCGGCATGGATGCGTTCCACCGTTTCGTGCTGGTGGAAGAGCTGCTGGCCGCCGGCGCCCCGGTGGCCGCGCACTGGGTCGCCGACCGCCAGAGCGGCCCGCTGATCCTGAAGTACGGCACGCCGGCGCAGAAGGACTTCCACCTGCCGCGCATCTGCAACGGCAGCGCCTTCTTCTGCATCGGCATGAGCGAGCCAGACTCCGGCTCGGACCTGGCCAGCGTGCGCACCCGCGCCACGCGTTGCGATGGCGGCTGGCGCCTGAGCGGGCGCAAGATCTGGACCACCAACGCCCACCATTGCCACTACATGATCGCGCTGGTGCGCTCGTCGGGGGTGCCGGAAGACCGCCAGAAGGGGCTGTCGCAGTTCATCATCGACCTGGCCGCGCCCGGTGTCACGGTGCGCCCAATCGTCGACCTGACCGGCGACGCGCATTTCTCCGAGGTCACCTTCGACGACGTGTTCCTTCCCGACGACGCGCTGGTCGGCGAGGAAGGCGGCGGCTGGGAGCAGGTCACGGCGGAGCTGGCGTTCGAGCGCAGTGGGCCGGAGCGGCTCTATTCCAGCATCGTGCTGGTGGATCTCTGGGTGCAGGCGCTGCGCGCCGGCCAGCCCTCGGACGCCGATGCCGCCAATGCCGCACTGCTCGGCAGCTTCGTGACCCAGCTGGCCACGCTGCGCAGCCTGTCGGTGGCCGTGACCGCGCGCCTGGCGCGCGGCGAAAGCCCGGTGGTGGAAGCGGCACTGGTCAAGGACCTGGGCACGGATTTCGAGCAGTCCATCCCGGCCCTGCTCGAAGCCGTGACCAGCGCCGACCCCGGCGCGGCGCCGGACCCCGAGCTGTACCGCACGGTGGCTTTCCTGAGCCAGATCTCACCCACCTTCTCGCTGCGCGGCGGCACCCGCGAAGTGCTGCGCGGCATGATCGCCCGCGGCCTCGGCCTGCGCTGAGCCAACCAGACTTCCAGAGAGACGACATGTTTACCGAAGCCATCGAAGACATCCTGCGCGATCACGCCACCCCGGCCGCGCTGCGCGCCATCGAGGGCGGTGCGTCACCCGCGCCGCTGTGGGCGGCACTGGCCGATACCGGCTTCCTGGAGCTGATGGCGCCGGAACCCGCGGGCGGCGCGGCCCTGCCGCTGCAGGCGATCGGACCGGTCTTCACCCTCTTCGGCAGCCACGCGCTGCCGCTGCCGGCGGCGCAGGCCATCGCTGCCCGCGCGCTGCTGGCGCCCACGGGCGAGGCGGCGCCGGCCGGCATGATCACGCTGGCCGGCCAGTGCGCGCGTGGCGCCGACGGCACCATCACCGCACCGCTGCTGCCCTTTGGCGCGATCGCGGACTGGGTGCTGGCCAACGTGGAAGGCGGCATGCTGCTGCTCGATGCGTCGCAGGCATCGCGCCAGCCGTCCGGCGTGCATGGCAGCCTGGCGGCCACGCTGGTATGGGCCGCGCGGGACCTGCCGGGTCCGGTCGGCGACCATGGCGAGCGCGTGCGCGCCTTCAGCGCCGCCATCCACGCCGCCGCCATGGCGGGCGCGATGGGGCGCGTGTTCGACATGACGCTGCAGTACTGCAACGACCGCTCCCAGTTCGGCAAGTCGATCGGCAAGTTCCAGGCCGTGCAGCACCAGCTTAGCGTGATGGCGCAGCATGTGGCGGCGGCGGGGATCGCGGCGGAGCTCGCCTTTGCCGGCGACGGCCCCTTTCCTGCCCGCATGCCGGTTGCGATCGCCAAGGCCCGCACCAGCATGGCGGTGCCACTGGTCGCCGCCACCGCGCACGCCCTGCACGGCGCCATCGGCGTGACCGAGGAATACGACCTGCAGCTCTACACCCGGCGCCTGCACGAGTGGCGCATGGCGGATGGCTCCGAGGCGTACTGGAACCGCCTGGCCGGCCAGGCCCTGCTGGCGCAGCCGCAGACAACCATTACCGACTTCGTGCGCGAGACGCTCGCGGCGTGAACCCCTGCCTCCCCATGCAAGCCACATTCCGTACCCGCATCACCGAGCTGCTGTCGATCCGCCACCCGATCCTGCTGGGCGGCATGCATCACCTGGGGGAATCGCGCATGGTCGCGGCCATGGTCAATGCCGGCGCGATGGGGTTCATCACCGCGCGCTCGTTCGACTCGCTGGCCGCGCTGCGCGACGACCTGCGCCGCTGCCGCGACCTGGCCGGGGGCCAGCCGTTCGGGGTCAACCTGACGCTGGCGCGCCGGCCGGAGCAGAACCGCAACGTCCAGGCGTGGATCGATGTGGCGCTGAACGAAGGCGTGCGCTGCTTCGAGACCGCCGGCGGCGCGCCCGAGGGCCTGGTCGATCCGATCCACCAGGGCGGCGCCATCGTGATCCACAAATGCCCCAGCGTGCGCCATGCGCTGAGCGCCGAACGCATGGGCGTGGATGCGGTGACGCTGGTCGGCATGGAAGAAGGCGGGCACCCGGGCGCGAGCCAGTTGCCCACCTTCGTCAACGGCGCCTTTGCGCTGGCGCGGCTGAGCGTGCCGCTGCTGCTGGGCGGCGGCATCGGCAACGGCCGGCAGATCGCGGCAGCGCTGGCAATGGGGGCAGACGGCGTGGTGATGGGCAGCCGCTTCATGGTCGCGGCCGAGATCCGCGCGCATGCGGCGCTCAAGCAGCGCATCGTCGACTCCGACCAGCACTGCTCCACCGCCATCCTCGGCTCGCTGGGCGACACCTGGCGGGTGCTGGCCAACGAGACCGCGCGTGAGGTGCAGCGCCTGGAAGCGGCCGGGGCGCGCAGCCATACCGAGTTCGGCGACCTGATTCTGTCGTCGCGCACGCGCCAGCGTGTCTATGCCGATGGCGAGGTCGATGCCGGCATCGTCTCGCTGGGACCGGCCGGCGGCTTCTGCGACGCGATCGAGCCGGCCGCGCAGATCGTGGCCGGGCTGATGGCGGAGGCGTCGCGGGCAGCTTCGGCCTTCACTCAGACCTTCGCACAAACCTTCTGCGCAGGCCCCCGCGCAGCCTGAACCGCGCGGCGCCTCAGCCTGCCAGCGCTCCCACGCCATCCTCCGGCCGCTTGACGCGGAACCACGCCGCGTACAGCGCCGGCAGGAACAGCAGCGTCAGCACCGTGGCGATGATCAGCCCGCCCATGATCGCCACCGCCATCGGCCCCCAGAACATCGAGCGCGACAGCGGGATCATCGCCAGCACCGCCGCGGCGGCGGTCAGGATGATCGGCCGGAAGCGGCGCACCGCGGCTTCGACGATGGCGGTCCACTGCGGCACGCCGGCGCTGACGTCCTGCTCGATCTGGTCGACCAGGATCACCGAGTTGCGGATGATCATGCCCAGCAGCGCGGTGATGCCCAGCTGCGCCACAAACCCCATCGGCGCGCGCAGCAGCAACAGCGTGGCGGCGGCGCCGATCAGGCCCAGCGGGCCGGTCAGGAACACCATGGTCGCGCGCGAGAAGCTGTGCAGCTGCAGCATCAGCAGCGTGAAGATGATGAAGATGCACAGCGGCAGCTGCGCCGCGATCGAGGCGCCGGCCTTGCCGCTCTCTTCTTCCGCGCCGGCCACGGTGATGCGGTAGCCCGGCGGCAGCTGCGCGCGCAGCTTGTCCAGCTTCGGGTTGATCTGCGCGGTCACCGTCGGGCCCTGGATGCCGTCGACCACATCGGACTGCACGGTTACGCCGAAGTCGCGGTTCTCGCGCCACACCACGCCCGGCTCCGAGCGCAGCGTCACGCGCGCCACCTGCGTCAGCGGCACCATGCGCCCGGTGTTGGTCGGCACCAGCATGTTGTTCAGGTCCGAGATCGCATCGCGCTCATTGCGCGGGGTGCGCATCAGGATGTCGATCAGCTTGTCGCCGTCGCGGTACTGGCCCACGGGCACGCCGCTCAGCACGGTCTGCGTGACGCGGGCGATGGCATTGGTGGTCACGCCCAGTGCGCGCGCCTTGTCCTGGTCGATCTCCAGGCGCAGCATCTTGACGTTCTCATTCCAGTTGTCGTTGACCCCGACGGTGTTGGGGTTGGCGCGCATCTCGGCCTTGATCTGGTCGGCCAGCTGGCGCACCCCGGAGGCGTCCGGCCCGATCACGCGGAACTGCACCGGATAGGCCACCGGCGGCCCGTTGGGCAGCAGCTTGACGCGGCCCCGCAGGTACGGGAACTCCGCATCCATCAGCTTGATGATGCGGCGGCGCAGCGCGTCGCGCACCTCGGTGCTGACCGGCATCACGATCACCTGCGCCACATTGGTCTGCGGGAAGATCTGGTCCAGCGGCAGGTAGAAGCGCGGCGCGCCGGTGCCAACGAAGGTGGTCAGGCTCTCGACCTCGCGGTCCTTGCCGACCAGCCGCTCAAAGCGCTTGGCCTCGGTTTCCATCTGGGCAAAGCTGGTGCCCTCGGGCATCCACAGCTCCACCATCAGCTCGGGGCGGCTGGAATCCGGGAAGAACTGCTTCTCGACAAACTTGAAGGCGTAGATGCCCAGCCCGAAGGCCACCAGCGTGATCGCGATCACCACCTTGCGCCAGGTCACGCACCAGTCCACCAGCCGGCGAAAGCGCGCATAGAACGGCGTGTCGAAGACCTCGTGGGCCTCGCCCGCGCCCGGGCCGCGGGTCTTGAGCAGCAGGTAGCCCAGGTAGGGCGTGAAATAGACCGCCGCCAGCCACGACAGCACCAGTGCCAGCGCCGTCACCGCAAAGATCGCGAAGGTATATTCGCCCACCGTCGAGCGTGCCAGGCCCACCGGCAGGAAGCCGGCCGCGGTGATCAGCGTGCCGGTCAGCATCGGCATCGCGGTGGAGGTATAGGCGAAGGTGGCCGCCTCCATCTTGGAGAAGCCCTCTTCCAGCTTGCGCACCATCATCTCGACCGCAATGATGGCGTCATCGACCAGCAGCCCCAGCGCCACGATCAGCGCCCCGAGCGAAATCTTGTGCAGTCCGATGCCGAAGATATGCATGAACAGGAAGGTCACCGCCAGCACCAGCGGGATGGTCAGCGCTACCACCAGGCCCGGCCGCACGTCCAGCCGCAGCGGACGGGTGTGCAGGCCCAGCGAGACAAAACTCACGGCCAGCACGATCACCACCGCCTCGATCAGCACGTGCACGAACTCGCCAACCGAGCGCTTGACGGCCTCCGGCTGGTCCTGCACCTGGTCCATCTCTATCCCCACCGGCAACTGCGTGCGCAGCCGGTCGAACGCGGCGCGCAGGTTCTTGCCCAGCTCGATGATGTCGCCGCCCTTCTGCATCGAGATCCCCAGCCCGATCACGTCCTTGCCGTTGAAGCGCATGCGCGTCTGGGTCGGGTCGACATAGCCGCGGTAGACGTGCGCGATGTCGCCCAGGCGGATATTGGCGATGCCGTTGGGCCCACGCAGCACCAGGTTCTCCAGGTCTTCCACGCTCGCGAACTGGCCCGACAGGCGCACCTGCAGGTTATCGGTCGGGGTGACCAGCACGCCGCTGCCGGTCAGGTTGTTCTGCTGCGAGATCTGGTCGGCGATGGCGTTGATATCCAGCCCCAGCTGGGCAAAGCGCGCCTGGTTGAACTCGATGAAGACCTTCTCGTCCTGCAGGCCGATCAGCGACACCTTGGCCACCGACGGCACGCGCAGCAGTTCCTGGCGCACCAGGTCGGCGTACTCGCGCAGCTCCTTGTAGTTGAAGCCGTCGGCCGAGAGCGCGTAGATGGTGCCGTACACGTCGCCGAACTCATCATTGAAGAACGGCCCGCGCACGCCCGCGGGCAGCGTCTGCTGGATATCGCCGATCTTCTTGCGCACGGTGTACCAGACCTGCGCGGTCTCCTTCGCCGGCGAGGTGTCCTTGAGCTGGAAGATCACCGTGGTCTCGCCCGGCTTGGAGAAGCTGCGGATCTTGTCCGCATAGGGCACTTCCTGCAACTGGCGCTCGATCTTGTCCGTCACCTGAACGGCGATCTGCTCGGCGGTGGCGCCGGGCCAGAAGGCCTGCACCACCATCACGCGGAAGGTAAAGGGCGGGTCCTCGTCCTGGCCCAGCTGGAAGAACGCCAGCATGCCGCCAAGCAGCAGCACCACCAGCAGGTAGCGGGTCAGCGGCTGGTGCTCGAGCGCCCAGCGCGACAGGTTGAAGCGGGAATGGTCCATCCGCTCACCCCTGCTTCGGGGTGGCGGCCGGTGCCGATGCCGGGGCGGATGCAGGTCCTGCCGCAGGCGCGACCGTCTGCAGCGGGCGCACCTTCTGGCCCGCGCGCAGCAGGTGCACCCCGGCGGTGACGATGGTCTGGCCCGGGGCCAGGCCCTGGTGCACCTCCACCTCGTTGCCGATGGCCTCGCCCAGCGTCACCGGCACCGGCTTGACCGTGCCGGCGGCGGCGTCATAGATCCAGACCTGGTTGCGGCCCTGCTCCTGCAGCAGCGCGGTCAGCGGCACCCGGATGGCCGGGGTGGCGCCGGTGCGCATGAAGGTCACCACTGCGGTCATGCCGAGCTTGAGGTCGGCGGGCGGGTTCGGCACCGTCACGCGGGTGGCATAGGTGCGGGTGACGGGGTCGGCCGCCGCGGCAATCTCGCGCACGCGGCCAGGCAGCGTGCGCTGCGGCTCGGCCCAGGTATGGATGGTCACGTCGGTAATGCCGCGCAGCAGGTCGACCTGGTCTTCGGGCAGGCCGATGGCGACTTCCTTCTCTGCCGTCTGCGCCACGCGCACCACCGGCTGGCCAGGCGTCACCACCTGGCCCACCTCGGCATCAATCGCCGTGACCACGCCGTCGGCGTCGGCATGCAGCACCGAGTAGCCGGTCTGGTTGGACTGGCTGCGCAGCCCGGCCTGGGCCTGGCGCAGCCGCGATTCGGCGGCGTCGTAGTTGGCCTGGCGCCGGTGCTGCTCGGCAGCGCTGATAAAGCCCCTGGTGAACAGGTCGTTGTAGCGCTTCAGGTCGGCGGCGGCCAGGTCACGGTCGGTCTTCGCGGCCTCGAACTGGGCGCGCGAACCGGCCTCGGCCAGCGACAGGTCCGTGGGATCAAGCCGCGCCAGCGGCTGGCCCTTGCTGACCACCGCGCCCACATCCACCAGCCTGGCGGCGATCTTGCCCCCCACGCGGAAGCCCAGCCGCGACTCCACGCGCGGACGCACGTCGCCGGAGAACTCGAAGGCGGTCTTGCCGTTGTGCGGGCTCAGCTGCATCAGGCGCACCGGGCGCACCTCCGGCGCCGGCTCGGCCTTTTTGCCGCAGCCGGCCAGGGCCAGCAGGCTGGCCGTCAAAAGTGCGGCTACGGTCGCGCCTCGACCGATATGGCGCGGCGGCATCGTAACGACAGGGGTATCTGCAGCCGCAACTTCCGGCACTTGGCAAAGCACTGGCATCGGTAGGCAACGAGTCGGATGGGAACCACTGACAAGACTGGCCGGTGAACGCAATCCCTGCGCCCGGGAAGTCGTCGGGGCTGGCGGAATGGCCGTGGGCAGCCGGCATTGGCAATAAATAACTTGTCGGTCAGTAATATAGCGACGACCTCCGGGTGCGTCAAACGGCAGGCGACGAAACCGCTGGAATGAAGACTCAGTTGCCGTTCCGGGCCGGTGAACTGCGCTGACAGGCTTCGGCATGCGCGACCATACCCTGCCGGGCGCGATGCTACAATCCGCCGCGCCTCTGCCGCTTCCCCCCACATCTTCGACCCGAGACCGGCGTGACGCCCGATCAGTATTGCCAAGAGAAAGTCGCCCAGAGCGGCTCGAGCTTCTATTACAGCTTCCTGTTCCTGCCGGCCGAGCGCCGCCGCGCCATCACCGCGCTGTACGCCTGGTGCCGCGAAGTCGACGACGTGGTCGACGACACCCATGACGCGGGCCTGGCCCACCAGCAGCTGGACTGGTGGCGCGCCGAACTGCGCCGCCTGTTCGAGGGCGAGCCGACCCATCCGACCACCAAGGCCCTGCAGCCGCATGTGCGCAGCGCCGGCCTGCCCCAGGGCGAGATGTCCGAAGTGCTGGAAGGCATGGAAATGGACCTGACCCAGACCCGCTACCTGGACGAGCCCGGCCTGACCCGCTACTGCCATTGCGTGGCCGGCGTGGTCGGCACGCTCAGCGCGCGGCTGTTCGGCTATACCGACCCGCAGACCCTGGTCTTTGCCGAGAAGCTTGGCCAGTCGCTGCAACTGGTCAATATCCTGCGCGACGTCGGCGAGGACGCGCGGCGCGGGCGCATCTACCTGCCGGTCAATACGCTGCAGCAGTTCCAGGTTCCGGCCTCCGAGATCCTGAAGGGCGAGCATTCCGAGCGCTTTGTCGCGCTGATGCAGTACCACGCCGGCCGGGCCCGCGCGCTGTACCATGAGGCACTAGCGCTGCTGCCGAAGCAGGACCGCCGCGCCCAGCGTGCCGGCCTGCTGATGGGCGCGATTTACCACGCACTGCTCGACGAACTGGAAGCGAGCCAGTTCCAGGTGCTGAACCAGCGCATCGCGCTGACCCCGCTGCGCAAGCTGTGGATTGCCTGGAAGACCTGGTTGCGCAACAGCTAGCGTCCTGCCCCTTTTCTGTTCGACCCGTCCCAAGCCGCACCGCCATGACGCAGACCTCAGCTTCCCTCGGCGACGCCATCCTCGCCCACGCCGACCAGCTCGCCCGCTTCTCCGACATGGAAGGCGGCCTCACCTGCGCCTACCTGACCCCGGCCCACCGCGCCGCGCAGGCCCGGCTTGCGCAGTGGATGGAGGCGGCCGGCATGCAGGTGCGGATCGACGCCATCGGCAACGTCATCGGCCGTTATGCGGCCGACCCGGCCGTGCCCGGCGCGCGCGTGCTGATGACCGGCTCGCACTTCGACACCGTGCGCAATGGCGGGCGCTATGACGGCCGTCTTGGCATCCTGCTGCCGATCGCCGTGGTCGGCGCGCTCAACCAGGCCGGCATCCGCCTGCCCTATCACTTTGATGTCGTGGGGTTCGCCGAAGAGGAAGGCCTGCGCTTCAAGACCAGCTTCCTGGCCAGCAGCGTGCTGGCGGGCCGCTTCGATCCCGCCCTGCTGGAGCGCCAGGACGCGGACGGCATCACGCTGCGCGAGGCGCTGGCGGCATCGGACCTGCCCGGCGCGGGCGATCTGCAGGCCCTGCGCGCCGCAGCGGTCGATCCGGCGTCGCTGCTGGGTTTTGTCGAAGTGCATATCGAGCAGGGCCCGGTGCTGCTGCACCACGACTTGCCTCTGGGCGTGGTCACGCAGATCGCGGGCAGCAGCCGCTTTGCGGTGCGGGTCGAAGGCCAGGCCAGCCACGCCGGCACCACGCCGATGGGCATGCGCCGCGACGCCGCCGCGGGCGCGGCCGAGATGATCCTGCTGGTGGAGCAACGCTGCGCGGCGGCGTCGACGCTGGTCGGTACGGTGGGCCAGCTGCAGGTGCCCAACGGGTCGAGCAATGTCATCCCGGCGGCCTGCACCTTCTCGATGGATATTCGCGCCGGCGAGGATGGCATCCGCGAGGCCGCCATCGTCGACATCGTCGCCGGCATCGGCCAGATCGCGGAACGGCGCGGGCTGGCCGCCCAGGTGGAGCGCGTACCGCCGGTCAACAACGCGCCGTGCGCGCGCTGGCTGATGGACCAGTTCGGGGCGGTGCTGAAGAAGCGCGGGCTGCAGGCCTTCGAGTTGCCCTCCGGCGCCGGCCATGACGCCATGATGATGCAGCGCATCACTGACGTGGCCATGCTGTTCGTGCGTTGCGGCAACGGCGGCATCAGCCACAACCCGCTGGAAACCATCACGGCGGAGGATGCCCAGCTGGCGGCGGAGGTCTTCGTGGATTTCCTGCGGCACTTCCAGCCGCGCGGCTAAGCGCCACAGTGGCGTACCATGGGGGGCGCGGCACGACAAGAACGGGTCAGCCGCCCTGGTAGATATCGCGCCCGAAGTCGTAGAGGTTCTTGCGCAGCTTGCGGCGCTCGTCCGGCGACAGGCGCGAGCCGCCGCGTTCGTCCGCGCGCCGGCGCTCGGCTTCGCGCTGCTCGGCGCGATGGCGCTCGGCACGGGCCCGCGCCTCGCGCTGGCTGTTGCCGGGATCGCTGGCCTGGGTCGACGGGTGGCGCTTGAGCAGGTTGGCCATGCCGGCCGATTGCGCCTGCACCGTCCCGGCCGGCATGCACAGCGCCAGCACGGCCAGCGCTAGGCAGGCGCCGGCGATACCATGCTGCGGATGCCCGTGCCGGGTTCGGTTCACTTTCATTGATAATGGCGATCTTGGCCTCGGGAAAAGCAGCCGTTGGACTGACTGGATGGACTGCCCTGAGGCCGGGAATTCCGGTACCCCGTCCGGCGCCGCACCCTCTGCAAGCATCGCGCCAGCGCGGGCTAGGCAGGCTGGGCGAGGCAGTGGTTCGTCTGGTGCAAATGCGTGGAAACCTGCCGCGCATGGCGCCCAAAAAGACGGATTGCGCAGTGTAATCGCACGATTGGTGCACACTGCCATACCACGGGGTAAAGTATGTAACGTTTTGTTAAGCCATTTTGAGCGAAAGCGATAGTCGCTAAGATACCGCCATGGAAAATACCAGCCACAAGATTCTTGTCGTCGACGATGACCCGCGTCTGCGCGATTTGCTGCGCCGCTATCTGGGCGAACAGGGTTTCACCGTGCTGGTGGCGGAAAACGCCACCGCGATGAACAAGCTCTGGCTGCGCGAGCGTTTCGACCTGCTGGTGCTGGACCTGATGATGCCGGGCGAAGACGGCCTGTCGATCTGCCGCCGGCTGCGCGGGGCCAATGACCAGACCCCGATCATCATGCTCACCGCCAAGGGCGAGGACGTGGACCGCATCGTCGGCCTGGAAATGGGCGCCGACGACTACCTGCCCAAGCCGTTCAACCCGCGCGAGCTGATCGCGCGCATCCACGCGGTGCTGCGCCGCAAGGGCCCGGCCGAAGTGCCCGGCGCCCCGTCGGAAACGCCCGAGACCTTCGCCTTCGGCGACTTCGTGCTGAACCTGGCCACGCGCACGCTGACCAAGAACGATGAGGAAATCACGCTGACCACTGGCGAGTTCTCCGTCCTCAAGGTGTTTGCCCGCCATCCGCGCCAGCCGCTCTCGCGCGAGAAGCTGATGGAAATGGCGCGCGGCCGTGAATACGAAGTGTTCGACCGCAGCCTGGACGTGCAGATCTCGCGCCTGCGCAAGCTGATCGAGCCGGACCCGAGCAACCCCCGTTTTATCCAGACGGTGTGGGGCCTGGGCTACGTCTTCATCCCCGATGGCGTGAAGTAACCGATCGCGGCCGCTGTTCCCATCGTGGCGACCGTAATCGGTAGAACCGCAACGCGGTTCTTTGGTTCGCTGTTCTGGCGGACCTTCATGCTTATCGCCCTGCTGCTGGCGATTTCGCTGGGCATCTGGTTCCAGAGCTACCGGCTGTTCGAACGCGCCCCGCGCGCGCAGCAGATCGCCATGCAGGTGGTCAGCGTGGTCAAGCTCACGCGCGCCGCCCTGCTCTATTCCGACCCCGCCCGGCGCCGCTTCCTGCTGCTCGACCTGGTGCAGAACGAAGGCATCAAGGTCTATCCGCGCGAGAAGGACGACGACTTCGCCGCGCCCACCGCCAACCCGTTCCTGACCACCCTGGTGCAGCAGGAGATCCGCAGCCGCCTGGGCGAGGACACGGTGCTGGCCACCACCGTCAACGACATTCCTGGCGTGTGGGTCAGTTTCGAGATCGAGGGCGACGACTACTGGGTGGCGATCAGCCCCGAGCGCTTCGAGCGCGTGCCCGGCATCCAGTGGCTGTGGTGGAGTATTGCCGCGCTGCTGCTGTCGATCATCGGCGCGGCCTTTATCACCGCGCGCGTCAACTACCCGCTCAAGCGGCTGGCCAACGCCGCGCGCGCCATCGGCGCCGGCGGCGACCCGCCGCCGCTGCCCGAGCATGGCGCCAGCGAAGTGGCGCTGGCCAACCACAGCTTCAACCAGATGGTGCGCGACCTGCGCCAGCTCGACGACGACCGCGTGGTGATGCTGGCCGGCATCTCGCATGACCTGCGCACGCCGCTGACGCGGCTGCGCCTGGAAACCGAGATGTCGCCGATGGACACTGTCACGCGCGACGCTATGATCGCCGACATCGAGCAGATGGACGCGATCATCGGCCAGTTCCTCAACTACGCGCGGCCGCCGCTGGAGACCGTCGAGCCGGTGGACCTGTCGGCGCTGGTGCACGATGCCGTGGGCGTCTACGCCGCGCATGACGACGTGCGCGTGCACGTGCGCGCCAATGAGCCGGTGATGGCCGTGGCCAACCGCATGGAAGTGCAGCGCATCCTGGACAACCTGGTCGAGAACGCGCGCCGCTATGCCAAGGACGAGCAAAGCGGCATGGCCGTGGTAGAGATCACCACGCGCGTGGACGACAAGGAGGCCGTGCTGACCGTGGCCGACCACGGCAACGGCGTGCCCGACGGCCAGCTGTCGCTGCTGACGCGGCCCTTCTACCGGCTCGACGCCGCGCGCAGCGAGGCCAAGGGCGCCGGGCTGGGCATGTCCATCGTCAACCGCATCATGCAGCGCAATGGCGGCCGGCTGCTGCTGGCCAACCGCGCCGCCCCGGCTACCGGTCTGGTGGTCAGCGCCTGCTTCCGGCGCGCCTGAGCGTCACCTGAGCGCCATCCCCGGCGCATTGACAGGTTTTCGACAGCCTTTGATAGGCTTCTGAAAGGCTTTCGTCAGGGCAATGACAGGGTCGCGGCGCACACTGGCGCCCGTCATCAGGCCCGCGGCGAAATCCTTCCCACGCGGCGTGACCCGCGCACGCCTGGCTGACTTCTCCGAACCATCATGCCGCCGGGGCCACCGGCGGTGCCTGAGAGACAGCCATGTCAGATACCTCCGCAGCCACCCCCGGCGCGCAGCACGGGTTCCGCACCGTGTTCCGCGTCGTCAGCGGCAACTTCCTGGAAATGTATGACTTCATGGTGTACGGCTTCTACGCGGCCGCCATCGCCAGGACCTTCTTCCCCAGCGGCAACGAGTTCGCCTCGCTGATGCTATCCCTTGCCACCTTTGGCGCGGGCTTCCTGATGCGGCCGCTGGGCGCGATCGTGCTGGGCGCCTACATCGACCGCCATGGCCGCCGCAAGGGCCTGATCATGACGCTGGCGCTGATGGCCATGGGCACGCTGCTGATTGCCTGCGTGCCGGGCTACGCCACCATTGGCGTGGCCGCGCCGCTGCTGGTGCTGGCCGGGCGGCTGCTGCAGGGCTTCTCCGCGGGCGTGGAGCTGGGCGGCGTCTCGGTCTACCTGTCGGAAATCGCCAGGCCTGGCCGCAAAGGCTTCTACGTCGCGTGGCAATCGGGCAGCCAGCAGGTGGCGGTGATCTTCGCCGGCCTGCTGGGCGTGATCCTGCACGCCATGCTGGCGCCGGCGCAGATGGATGAATGGGGCTGGCGCATTCCCTTCCTGGTGGGCTGCCTGATTGTGCCGTTCCTGTTCCTGATCCGCCGTTCGCTGGAAGAGACCGAAGCCTTCAAGGCGCGCAAGCACCGCCCCGCCATCGACGAGATCTACCGCTCGATGCTGGACAACTGGCGCATCATCCTGGCCGGCTGCATGATGGTGGTGATGACCACGGTGTCGTTCTACATGATCACCGCATACACGCCGACCTTCGGCAAGACCGTGCTGAAGCTGGACGACACCGACAACCTGATCGTCACCATGTGCGTGGGCCTGTCCAACTTTATCTGGCTGCCGCTGATGGGCGCGCTGTCGGACCGCATCGGGCGCAAGCCGCTGCTGCTGTTCTTCACCGTGGCGACGCTGCTGACCGCGTACCCTGCCGTGTCGTGGCTGGTGGCCGAGCCGTCGTTCTCGCGGCTGCTGATGGTGGAACTGTGGCTGTCGTTCCTGTATGGCAGCTATAACGGCGCGATGGTGGTGGCGCTGACCGAGATCATGCCGCCCGCGGTGCGCACCACCGGCTTCTCGCTGGCCTACAGCCTGGCCACGGCGCTGTTCGGCGGCTTCACGCCGGCAATCTCGACCTGGCTGATCCACGCCACCGGCAACAAGGCGGCGCCGGGACTGTGGCTGATGTTCGCCGCGCTGTGCGGACTGGTCGCCACGCTGGTGATCTTCCGGGCGCGCCGCGCGGAGCCGGTCATGCATCCGGCCTGAACATGGCGGGTTGAACTCGCCGCAATCGTCACCAACTTGCCATGAGCGGGCCCATCGCGCATGGCATACTTGCCCTTCCGCATCGAAGCCGCCAGGCTGATGCCGCGCGGCTGCCCATGCCGGGATTCGCTCCAGGCGTCACATGCCTTGCCTATCGGGCTCTTTGAGAATATCAATTAGCCCGGCATCTGGTGATGACGCATAATCACGTTTTGTCGCGGTAAGCCACGCAGCCGGCCCACGCCAGCCGCGCGGCGGCAGCACCGCTCTCATTGCAACCGTATCAGGAGATAGTCTATGAAGACCGTTGGTGACAAGCTCGAAGCCTTCCACGTCGTCGGTGTCAAGCCGGGTTTCAACAATCACGAAGAGAACGGCCAGTCGGCTTTCGAAGACATCACCGAAAAGTCGTTCGAAGGCAAGTGGAAGATCATCTACTTCTACCCGAAGGACTTCACCTTCGTCTGCCCGACCGAAATCGTTGCCTTCGCCAAGCTGAACGGCGACTTCGCCGACCGCGACGCGATCGTGCTGGGCGGCTCGACCGACAACGAATTCGTCAAGCTGGCATGGCGCCGCGAACACAAGGACCTGAACAAGCTGAACCAGTGGCAATTCGCCGACGTGACCGGTTCGCTGATCGACCAGCTGGGCGTGCGTGACCACGCTGCCGGCGTTGCGCTGCGCGCGACCTTCATCGTCGACCCGGACAACGTGATCCAGCACGTGTCGGTGAACAACCTTAACGTGGGCCGCAACCCGGAAGAAGTCCTGCGCATCCTGGACGGTCTGCAAACGGACGAGCTGTGCCCGTGCAACCGTGCCGTTGGTGGCGCCACGCTGTAATTTGCTGTCTGTCGCCAGACACCGTGGCGATTCGCGGAGGGTCCTGCCCTCCGCATCAAAACCCGCTTGCGCGGGTTTTTTGAGCCCCGATCGATAGGAGAAATAAATGGAATTCCTCAGCGCGATTAAAAATCTCATCCCCGATTACGCCAAGGACATCCGCCTGAACGTGGACGGCACTATCGCGCGCTCTTCGCTGGAAGGCAACGATGCGGTGGGCGTGGCGCTGGCGGCGGCATTCGCGGCGCAGAGCAAGGTGCTGGTGGATGCCATCCGCAACGCCGGCGTGCTGTCGCCCGAGGAAACCAACGCCGCGCTGACCGCAGCGGCGCTGATGGGCATGAACAACACCTGGTACCCGTACGTCGAGATGGCCGACGATCCGGACCTGGCCACCCAGCCGGCCGGCCTGCGCATGAACGCCTATGCCACCCATGGCGGCGTGGACAAGCGCCGTTTCGAAATGTACGCGCTGGCCGCCTCAATCGTGGGCAAGTGCCACTTCTGCGTGAAGTCGCACTACCAGTTGCTGAAGAATGAACAGGGCATGACCGCGCAGCAACTGCGCGATGTCGGCCGCATCGCCGCCGTGATCGTGGCCGCCGCCAACGTGATCGCCGCGCAATAAGCCCCGCCAAAGCGCGCCCCCGCGCCCTCCGCGGCGCCCTGCCACGGGCGCCGTAGCACAGCAGCCGGCAGCTTCCCATCAGGAATTGCCGGCTGTTCCCATCCTGCAACCGCTCCGCGCCGAGGCTGCACACGTGCGGCGATCGGCCTACAATCCAGGCAGGACACGCACTTACAGCCTGCCATGACCCTGCCTTCGCCGACTTCCCCCCGCTTCCACTACCGCCTCGCGGCGGTGCATGACTGGGGCGACATCGCCGCCGTCACGCAACAAGCCTACGGGCAATATGAGCTAGCCATCATGGAAGACTGCCGCGCCTCGTTCCAGCGCGGCATGCAGGCGGTGCTGGCGACCAGCCATCCGGATATGGAATGGTGGGTGGCGGAGACCGATCACGGCATCATGGGCGCCGTGCTGTTCTGCCATCCGGGCGCCACGCTGCCGGCACTGGACGGCAGCACCATCACCCTGACCCAGCCGGAAGCGCGGCTGCTGTCGGTGAGCCCGCAGGCGCGCGGCCTGGGCCTGGGCCGCACGCTGATGCAGATCTGCATCCAGCGCGCGCGCGATATCGGCGCGTCCACGCTGGTGGTGCGCACCATGCCGGAAATGGCATCGGCCAACCGGCTGTGCCAGCAGATGGGCTTCACCAAGCGCACCGAAGCCGGTGCGCGCGCGGGCGCAATGGCCCGCCTGATCGACTACACCTACGCCATCCCGCCGGAAAACGCGGCACCAGACGCCGCGCGGCCCTGATCAGTCCTGCACGTCGCCCACCGAGGCGCGCCAGAGCAGCACCGCGGCCTGCGCCACGATGCCCTCCTGGCGCCCTTCGAAGCCCAGCTTCTCGTTGGTCTTGGCCTTGACGTTGCAGCGACCGCGCGCCACCCCCAGGTCTTCCGCCAGGTTCGCCACCATCGCCCCGATATGCGGGGCCAGCTTGGGCGCCTGCGCGATCACGGTGGCATCCACATTGCCGATTTCATAGCCCGCCGCGCGCACGCGGCGCGCGGCCTCGCGCAGCAGCGCGCGGCTGTCGGCGCCGGCAAACTGCGCGTCGGTGTCGGGGAAATGGCGGCCGATATCGCCCAGCGCGGCCGCGCCGAAGAGCGCGTCGGTGACCGCGTGCAGCAGCGCATCCGCATCGGAATGGCCCAGCAGGCCGCGGTCATGCGGGATCTCGACCCCGCCCAGGATCAGCTTGCGGCCAGGCACCAACGCGTGGACGTCATAGCCCTGTCCCACCCGGATATCGAAAGGCATCATGCGGTCAGTCTCCTTTGCCGTCGTTGCCCAGCAGCACTTCGGCCAGTGCGAAGTCCTCCGGGTAGGTCACCTTGAAATTGCGCAGCGAGCCGTTGACCAGACGCGGATGCAGCCCCAGGCGCTCGATCGCGCTGGCCTCGTCGGTGACCACCGCGCCGGCCGCCATGGCGTCCTGCAGCGCCTGGCGCAGCACGCCCAGGCGGAACATCTGCGGCGTCTGCGCCTGCCACAGGCCCTCGCGCGGCACCGTGGCGCCGATGCGGGCGTCTTCCTGGGCACGCTTGAGCGTGTCGGGCACCGGCACAGCCAGGATGCCGCCGATGGCGGCGTCAGGGTCGTCGTCGCCGTCGCTTTCCACCGCGCGCACCAGTGCGTGGATCATCGCCGGGGTCAGGCCCGGGCGCGCGGCATCGTGCACCAGCACCCAGTCGCTCTCGGTCGCGCCCAGCTGCGCCAGGTGGTGCAGCCCGGCCAGCACCGACGCATGGCGGGTATCGCCGCCGACAAAGGCGGTATCGAAGCGCAGCCCGGCAAACGCCGCCGCGCCGAAGCGCGATTCCAGCGGCATGTCGTCGGGCGCCAGCACCAGCGCGGTGGCGTTGATGGCGTCGCACGCGGAGAACGCCGCCAGCGCGTACCAGATCATCGGCCGGCCGGCCACGGTCTGGTATTGCTTGGGCACGGCGCCGCCGGCGCGGCTGCCGGAACCGGCACAGGGAATCAGGGCAAAGCGGCGAGCGGACACAGGATCGGGGTGGAGTGAAAGAGGCGCGGGCGCCTGCCGGCCAGCATGGCCAGCGGGACAACCGGTGCGCATTCTATAATACGGCCCTTGCCCGTCGCCATGCCGCGCCATTCCGCATTGACGCGTGCCCGGCACGGGCCGTTGAGGTCCCCTGCTCCGACCCCCGCCCGCAATGCCGGCGGGGTATCGTCGTTTTGAACGCCCCGCTGCCGACATGCCTGACGCCAAGCCCGCCTTCCCCTTTCTCAACCTGCCGCTGGTCAAGCCGGGGCTGCGCCACAGCGTGGCCGGCCTGCGCGGCTCGGCCGATGCGCTGGCTGTGGCCGCGTACGCTCGGCAGCACCGCGAGCGCGCGCCGATGCTGGCCGTGGTGTGCTCCCACGCGGTCGATGCCCAGCGCCTGGCCGAGGAAATCCCCTGGTTCGCGCCCGAGCTGCGCGTGCGCCTGCTGCCCGACTGGGAAACCCTCCCCTACGACAGCTTCTCGCCGCACCAGGATCTGGTGTCCGAGCGCCTGGCCACGCTGCACGATATCCAGACCGGGCAATGCGACGTGATGCTGGTGCCGGCCACCACCGCGCTGTACCGGCTGGCGCCACCGGCTTTCCTGGCGGCCTACACCTTCTTCTTCAAGCAGGGCGAGCGCCTGGACGAGAACGCGCTCAAGGCCCAGTTCACGCTGGCCGGCTACGAGCACGTCAGCGCGGTGATGCGTCCCGGCGAATACAGCGTGCGCGGCGGCCTGATCGACCTGTACCCGATGGGCTCGGCGCTGCCGTACCGGATCGACCTGTTCGGCGACGAGATCGAAACCATCCGCGCCTTCGACCCCGATACCCAGCGCAGCCTGTACCCGGTCAAGGAGGTGCGGTTGCTGCCCGGGCGCGAGTTCCCCCTAGACGAAGCCGCGCGCACCGCCTTCCGCGGCCGCTGGCGCGAGGTGTTCGAGGGCGACCCGACCAAGTCGCCGATCTACAAGGACATCGGCAACGGCGTGCCATCGGCCGGCATCGAGTACTACCTGCCGCTGTTCTTCGAGCACAGCGCAACCGTGTTCGACTACCTGCCCGCCGATACCCAGTTGGCTTTCGCCGGCAATGTCGACGAGGCCATCCGCCGCTTCTGGGCCGATACCACGCAGCGCTACAACTTCATGCGCCACGACCGCGAGCGCCCGCTGCTGCCGCCCGCGGACCTGTTCCTGTCCGAGGAGCAGTTCTTCGTTGCCGCCAAGCCGATGGCGCGCCTGGTGCTCCAGGCCGAAGCCAATGCGGACCAGGCCGCGTTCTCGGCCATGCTGCCCGACGTCGCGGTGAACCGCCGCGCCGATGATCCGCTGGTCAACCTGGAAGCGCTGCTGCTCGACAAGCAGACCCGCGTGCTGATGTGCGCCGACTCGGCCGGGCGGCGCGAGACCCTGCTGCAGCTCTTTGCCGAAAGCGGCCTGCGCCCGCATCCGGTGGACGACTTTGCCGCGTTCCTGGCCGGCGAAGCGCATTTCTCGATCGCGGTGGCGCCGCTGCAGAGCGGCTTTGCGCTGCCGCAGTGGCAGATCGCCTTTGTCACCGAGGCCGAGCTCTACGCCGGCACCACGCGCCGCACCGGCCGCCGCAAGCAGGAGCAGGCCTCCGCCGTTGACTCGATGGTGCGCGACCTGGCCGAGCTGAAGATCGGCGACCCGGTGGTGCACAGCGAGCACGGCATCGGCCGCTACCAGGGCCTGGTCACGCTGGACATGGGCCAGGGCGACGAGGAATTCCTGCACCTGGACTACGACAAGGGCAGCAAGCTGTACGTGCCGGTGCACCAGTTGCACGTGATCTCGCGCTATTCCGGCGCCGATCCCGATACCGCGCCGCTGCACCACCTGGGCTCGGGCCAGTGGGACAAGGCCAAGCGCAAGGCGGCCCAGCAGATCCGCGACACCGCTGCCGAGCTGCTCAACCTGTACGCGCGCCGCGCCGCGCGCGAGGGCTTTGCCTTCCCGCTCTCGCCCAAGGACTACGAGACCTTTGCCGAGAGCTTCGGCTTCGAGGAAACGCCGGACCAGGCCGCCGCCATTGCCGCGGTGATCGCCGACATGACCTCGGGCAAGCCGATGGACCGGCTGGTCTGCGGCGACGTGGGCTTCGGCAAGACCGAGGTGGCGCTGCGCGCGGCCTTTGTCGCGGTGCTGGGCGGCAAGCAGGTGGCGATGCTGGCGCCGACCACGCTGCTGGCCGAGCAGCACTTCCAGACGCTGTCCGACCGCTTTGCCGAATGGCCGGTGCGCATCGTCGAGCTGTCGCGCTTCAAGACCAAGAAAGAGATCGACGCGGCCATCAAGCAGATCAACGAAGGCACCGTCGACATCGTCATCGGCACCCACAAGATCCTGTCCGACCAGGTCAGGTTCGAGCGCCTGGGCCTGGTCATCATCGACGAGGAACACCGCTTCGGCGTGCGCCAGAAGGAGGCGTTGAAGACCCTGCGCGCCGAGGTCGACGTGCTGACCCTGACCGCCACGCCGATCCCGCGCACGCTGGGCATGGCGCTGGAAGGCCTGCGCGACTTCTCGGTGATCGCGACCGCGCCGCAGAAGCGGCTGGCGATCAAGACCTTCGTGCGGCGCGAGGAAGACGGCGTGATCCGCGAGGCCATCCTGCGCGAGCTCAAGCGCGGCGGCCAAGTATACTTCCTGCACAACGAGGTCGAGACCATCGAGAACAAGCGCGCGCGGCTGGCCGAGCTGGTGCCAGAGGCGCGCATTGCCGTCGCGCACGGCCAGATGCACGAGCGCGAGCTGGAACGCGTGATGCGCGACTTCGTCGCGCGCCGCGACAACATCCTGCTGTGCACCACCATCATCGAGACCGGCATCGACGTGCCGACCGCCAACACCATCCTGATCCACCGCTCAGACAAGTTCGGCCTGGCGCAGCTGCACCAGCTGCGCGGCCGGGTCGGGCGCTCGCACCACCAGGCCTATGCCTACCTGCTGGTGCATGACGTCGAGGGCCTGACCAAGCAGGCGGGGCGCCGGCTGGAGGCCATCCAGCAGATGGAAGAACTGGGCTCCGGCTTCTACCTGGCCATGCACGACCTGGAAATCCGTGGCGCGGGCGAGGTGCTGGGCGACAAGCAGTCGGGCGAGATCCACGAGATCGGCTTCCAGCTCTACACCGACATGCTCAACGCCGCGGTCAAGGCCCTCAAGGCGGGCAAGGAGCCCGACCTGATGGCGCCCTTGGCCGCCACCACCGAGATCAACCTGGGCACGCCGGCGCTGTTGCCCAACGACTACTGCGCCGACGTGCACGAGCGCCTGTCGCTGTACAAGCGGCTGGCCAACTGCGAGACCGCCGAGCGCGTGGACGACATCCAGGAAGAGCTGATCGACCGCTTCGGCCGGCTGCCGGCGCAGGCGCAGGCACTGGTCGAGACCCACCGGCTGCGCATCGCCGCGGCGCCGCTGGGCGTGCGCAAGATCGACGCGGGCGAGGCCACCATCAGCGTGCAGTTCGTGCCCAACCCGCCGATCGACGCGATGCGCATCATCGACCTGGTGCAGAAGAACCGCCATATCAAGCTGGCCGGGCAGGACAAGCTGCGCATCGAGGCCAAGATGCCGGACGTGGCGATCCGCGCGCAGACCATCAAGCATACGTTGCGGCAACTGGCGTAGGACGGGCATCCTGCATGGACGCGGCGCCCGACCGGGTGTAGCATCAAGTACTTAACAAGTTAGCGATAACGCCCCAATGCCTGCCCACGCCGCCTCCCACCGCCAGCCCGTCACCGAAACCGCCGCGCGCGGCAGCGCGCTTGAATGGACCCAGCGGCTGGTCGCGTATGACACCACCAGCCGCCACTCCAACCTGGGCCTGATCGAGTCGGTGCGCGACCATTTCCTGGCCAAGGGACTGAAGCCGCATCTGAGCTACAACCCGCAGCGGGACAAGGCCAACCTGTTCGTCACCGTGCCTGCCGCCGACGGCAGCACCAACGGCGGCATCGTGCTCTCCGGCCATACAGACGTGGTGCCGGTGGACGGCCAGGACTGGACGACCGACCCGTTCAAGCCGGTGGTGCGCGACGGCAAGCTCTACGGCCGCGGCACCTGCGACATGAAGGGCTTTATCGGCACCAGCCTGTCGCTGCTGCCGGCCATCCTGCAGGCCAGGCTGCGCGAGCCGGTGCACTACGCGCTGTCCTTCGACGAAGAGATCGGCTGCATGGGCGCGCCCTACCTGCTGGCCGAACTGCGCGACCGCGGCGTGACGCCCGGCGGCTGCATCGTCGGCGAACCCACCAGCATGCGCGTGATCGTCGCGCACAAGGGCATCAACGCCTACCGCTGCTGCGTCAGGGGCCAGGCCGCGCACTCGTCGCTGACGCCGCGCGGCGTCAATGCGATCGAATACGCCGCGCGCCTGATCTGCTTCATCCGCGACATCGCCGATGAATTCAAGGCCAATGGACCCTACGACCAGGCCTTCGACGTGCCCTACACCACCGCGCAGACCGGCACCATCCAGGGCGGCATCGCGCTGAACACCATCCCGGCGCTGTGCGAGTTCGTGTTCGAGTTCCGCAACCTGCCGGGCGTGGATCCCGAAGCCATCTACGCCCGCATCCAGGCCTACGCCAACGACGTGCTGCTGCCGAAGATGCGCGCCGAGCATGACGACGCCGGCCTGACGCTGAGCAAGATCGCGGCCGCGCCGTCGCTGGACGTGGCCGAGCAGGAAGCCATCACGCAGCTGGTGCGCGCGCTGACCGCCGACCGCGACACCAACAAGGTCGCCTATGGTACCGAGGCCGGCCTGTTCCAGCGCGCCGGCATTCCCGCCGTGGTATGCGGGCCTGGCGATATCCAGCAGGCGCACAAGCCGGATGAGTTTGTTTCGCTGGAGCAGCTGGCTGCTTGCGAGGCCTTCCTGCACAAGGTGGTCGACAGCTTGCGCGTGAGCTGACTGCCGAGCGTGCCAGAGCTTTGCTCCCCTCTCCCGATTGCGGGAGAGGGGCCGGGGGAGGGGGCCAGCGCTTCGGCGAATGACGCGCATCGCATCGAGATACGCCTGCCCTCTCCCCCGCCCCTCTCCCAAAGGGAGAGGGGAGAAACCACTCCGCTTTTCCCGGCGCATTGCACTTGCCGCGCGCCGCCACACTGCCTGCATTACACCAACAACAACGAAGGAGACCTTGCATGGCTGTCCGTGATTCCGCATCCCGTCCCACCACCCGCTTTGCTCTCGCCGGCCTGGCCCTCGCCGCCGGCCTGCTCTGCAACACCGCGCAGGCACAGACCACGCCGGCCCCCATCTCCGCCGACACCCTCCACGCCCAGATCGAAACCCGCGCCAAGGCCGTCGAGAAACAACTAATCGCATGGCGCCGCGACATCCACCAGCATCCGGAACTGGGCAACTACGAGACCCGCACCGCGAAGCTGGTGGCTGACCACCTGCGCAAGCTCGGCATGGAAGTGAAGACAGGCGTGGCCAAGACCGGCGTGGTCGGCGTGCTCAAGGGCGGCAAGCCCGGTCCGGTGGTGGCGCTGCGCGCCGACATGGATGCGCTGCCGGTCAAGGAACGCGTGGACGTGCCGTTCGCGTCGAAGGCCAAGGGCCAGTACCTGGGCAAGGAAGTGGACGTGATGCACGCCTGCGGCCATGACACCCACGTGGCGATTTTGATGGCCACCGCCGAAGTGCTGGCCGGCATGAAGGACCAGCTGCCCGGCACGGTCAAGTTCATCTTCCAGCCGGCCGAGGAAAGCCCGGCCGACTTCGAACCCAATGGCTCCAACACCTGGGGCGCCAAGCAGATGGTGTCCGAGGGCGTGCTGGACAATCCCAAGGTCGATGCGATCTTCGGCCTGCATGTGAGCAGCGGCATCGAATCCGGCAAGCTGGGCTGGCGCAGCGGCCCCTCGATGGCGGCGGCCGACCAGTTCTGGATCGACGTCAAGGGCCGCCAGACGCACGGCGCGCGGCCGTGGGGCGGGATCGACCCGATCGTGGTGGCGTCGCAGATCGTGATGGGCCTGCAGACCATCCAAAGCCGCCAGGTCAACGCCATGCTGGAACCGTCGGTGATCACCGTGGGCACCATCCACGGCGGCAACCGCATGAACATCGTGCCGGAGAAGGTCGAGATGATGGGCACCGTGCGCACCTATGACGAAGGCATGAAGAAGGACATCCATGCCCGCATGAAGCGCACCACCGAGGCCATCGCCACCAGCGCCGGGGCCGAGGCCAACTTCCGCGTGGTGGAGCTGTACAACGCCACCATCAACCAGCCGGCCCTGACCGAGAAGATGGCACCCACGCTGCAGCGCGTGGCCGGCGAAGGCAACTGGATGATCACGCCCAAGGCGACCGCGTCGGAGGACTTCTCGTTCTACCAAGAGAAAGTGCCGGGCCTGTTCTTCAACCTCGGCGTGACGCCCAAGGGCCAGGATGTGACCAAGGCGCCTTCCAACCACTCGCCTGAGTTCTATGTGGACGAGCCGGCGCTGATCAACGGCGTGCGCGCCCTGTCCAGCCTGACCGTGGACTACATGGTGATGGCGCAGCGCTGAGCGGCTCGCCCTGGGCGCTGCGGCGGGGCTACAATAACAGTTTTGCCGCGCGCATTGCGGCCAGCCCCTCCCCGCCTTGCCGCCAGCGCGGCAAGCGCCCGATCCTCATTCGTCATGCCCCTGATCCTCCAGAGCACCGCCCCGCTTCCCACCGCCGACCTCGACACCGCCCGCACCCTGGCCCGCGCCTCTGAACTGGTGCTGCGCAGCGATACCGTGGCGGCCGCCGAGGAATGCGCGCCGCTGACGCCGGCGCTGCGCGATGCGCTGGACGATTTCTGCGGCCCGCGCGCGATCGACTGGGCAGTGGTGCCCCCGGGGCGCAAGCTGTCCGACTTCCGCCTGGTGGCAATGGACATGGACTCGACCCTGATCACGATCGAGTGCATCGACGAGATCGCCGATTTCTGCGGCCTCAAGGCCGAGGTCTCTGCCATCACCGAAGCCGCCATGCGCGGCGAGATCACCGATTTCAACGAGAGCCTGCGCCGCCGCGTGGCCCTGCTCAAGGGGCTGGACGCCAGCGTGCTGGACTGCGTCTACGAAGAGCGCCTGCGGCTGTCGCCGGGCGCCGAGCGCATGCTGCAGACCGTGCAGGCGCTGGGCCTGCGCACGCTGCTGGTGTCGGGCGGCTTCGTGCATTTCACCGAGAAGCTCAAGGCACGGCTCAAACTCGACGTGACCCGCGCCAATACGCTGGAGATCGTCGACGGCAAGCTGACCGGCAATGTGGTTGGCGAGATCGTCAATGCCGACGTCAAGGCCCGCACCGTGCAGGAAGTCTGCGCCCAGATCGGCGCCACGCCGGACCAGGCCATCGTCATGGGCGATGGCTCCAACGACCTGAAGATGATGGCCGTGGCCGGCCTGTCGGTGGCCTTTCGGGCCAAGCCGGTGGTGCGCGCGCAGGCCAGCGTCGCGTTCAACCACGTCGGGCTGGACGGCCTGCTGGCGCTGTTCCCGCACTGATCCCTGTCCGCGGCAAACGCGGCTTCGCGCCGGGCGGCAAGCGCCCGGCTGGCCCCACCCACCCGGGCCGCCAGCGACAATTCGCGCTACAGCCAGCGCAAGTCCCTCCCCAAGTGCAGATACATCCCTGAGACGCAGCGTCTACTTAGCGCTTGCCTCTTCAAATACGAATCATTATCATTAATGTTCGTTTATCTGACATTGCCCCATGCAAGTTCTGGCCGTCCTTGTTGGCCTGGCTGCGGCCCCGTGCCTGTACCTGGCCGCGCCCAACCAGGTCCTGCTGCCGCCCGGCAGGATCGCGCAACCGCGTGTGCTGGGCTGGCTGGGCCTGGCCCTGGCCATCGTCAGCACCTGGCTGTGGAGCACCACCGACGGCTGGCCCGTGGCCATTGCCGCCAGCCTGGTAACAGTGCCCTGCGCGCTGTCGGTATGGCCCTTTATCGGCACCTATGCCGCGCGCAAGCGCTGGGCGGCACGGGAGCAACGGGCATGAGCGCAGACCAATCCGCGATAGGCACCAAATGGCTGGCCGGTGCGCTGCTCGGGCTGCCGCTGGCGGTGGCGGTGTGCACGCTGTCGATCCTGTGGCTGCCGGGCGGCTGGGAAACCGGCATCGTCGCGGCCGTGGCGGCTTGCCTGCCGGTGTGGGTGGCCATCATCAGCGCCAGCCTGCTGTTCCGTTCCAGCCGCACCGCCTGGATCTGGCTGGGCGGCGCCAACCTGATCTGCTTCGGTGCGCTGTGGGCGCTGCGCCTGGCCGGCCTGGCGCCGGCTGCACTGCCCGCCTCCTGAGAATGCCATCTTGAAAACCGCAACCCTGCGCCTGTACCAGATGCTGCATACCTGGGTCGGCCTGATGGCCGGCTGGGCCCTGTTTATCGCCTTCTTTGCCGGGGCGGTCACCGTGTTCCACCACGAACTGCATGTGTGGCAGTCGCCGTCGCGGCTCAAGGGCAGCGCGCCGGTCGAGGCCAAGGCCGACCCGGCCGCGGTCGACCGCTTCATGCAGAAACTGGTCGCGATCCACCCCGAGGCCGCGGCCAGTTCCTACGTGATCATGCCGTCGGAGGGCGAGCCCAATATCTCGGCCTACTGGCAGGACAAGTCCGGCGAGTGGCAGATGACCACCGACGCCCGCCTGGCCGGCGACGCCGCGATGCAGCGCGACACCTCGCGCGACCAGGTGATCGGCGAACTGTCGGCGTTCCTGAACAGCCTGCACTACTCGCTGGGGATCCCGGTCGGCGGCATCTACTTCATGGGTGCGATCTCGGTGCTGTACGGGCTGGCGCTGGTGTCGGGCGTGTTGCTGCACCTGCCGCGGCTGAAGAAGGACCTGTTCGCGGTGCGCCCCGGGCGCAACCTGAAGCGCTTCTGGATGGACACCCACAATGTGCTGGGCCTGTTCAGCCTGCCCTTCCACCTGGTCTTTGCCATCACCGGCGCGCTGTTCTCCGTGTCGCTGGTGCTGATGACGGTGTTCAACACACTGACCTTCGACGGCCGCCTGTTTGAGGCGGTGCCCCGTGCCACCACCGCCGTACCGGAAGTGGCCGCGGCCGGCCGTACGGTGCCGACCATGCCCACCGCCACGCTGATGCAGATTGCGCGCGAGCACGGCGGCGAGCGTTTCGCGCCCGAGTCGTTCCGCTTCCAGCGCTTTGGCGACGCCAATGCCGTGGTGGAAGTGCGCGGCACCAGCACGCAGGCCCTCGGCAACCTGGGCTCGGTCGGCATCCATGCCGCCAGCGGCGAGCCCAACGCGGGCCAGCTGACCGCCAACCAGACCGCCGGCACGCGCGACAGCAACCACGGGCTCTACAGCGCGCTGTACGCGCTGCATTTCGGCACCTTCGGCGAGCTGCCGGTGCGCCTGGTCTACCTGCTGGCCGGGCTGGCCGGCGCCTTCCTGTTCTATTCGGGCAACCTGCTGTGGATCGAGTCGCGGCGCAAGGTGCGCCAGGCCGAGCAGCCGCGCGTGCACCGGCTGCTGGCGCAGGGCACGGTCGGTGTGTGCATCGGCTGCTGCATCGGCGTGGCGCTGTGCTTCCCGGCGGCGCTGCTGTGGCCGGAGCGCGCGGTGAGCTACACCTATTTCACGGTGTTTGGTCTGGCCTGTGCCTGGGCGTTGCTGCGCCCGCCGGTACGCGCCGCGGTGGAGCTGCTCTACGCCGCCGCGCTGGCGTCGCTGACCGTGCCGCTGGCGAACGCGATCCTGACCGGCGACCACCTGCTGCACAGCATCCCCAGCGGGCATTGGATCATCGCCGGCTTCGATATCGGCGCGATCGCGCTGGCCGCGGGCTTTGTCGCCCTGGCCCGCGCCACGCAGCGCCGCGCGCGCAGCTGGCCGGCGGAGTCGGTGTGGGCGATGCCGCAGGCAGCCCAAGCAGCACAAGCCGCCAAGCCCACCGCGAGCGCCAAGACGATGCCCAGCGCGGATACGCCCTGAGCGCACGGCGCCCGCACGCAAAAACGGACGCAGCAGCGTCCGTTTTTGTTTCCTTGACCGCGCCAGCCCGGCCGCTGCCCTACACTATCTCAGGCCAACAACATCGAGCCGACCGCCATGGAATCGACCTTCCACCAGTTTTCCGAACTGTTCGCCCAACTCGGCCTGGCCTCCGACGAAGCCAGCATCCGCAGCTTTATCGGCACGCACGCCCCGCTGCCCGACGATGTCGAGTTGGCCGAGGCACCGTTCTGGACCCCCGCCCAGGCTACGCTGCTGCGCGACGAGCTGCTGGACGACGCCGACTGGGCCGAGGTCGTCGACCAGCTCAATCTCGCCCTGAGACAGCCGGCCTGAGGCCGCTTACGCGGCCAGCGTAGCCTCCAGCGCCTGGCGCAGGTCGGCGATCAGGTCGCGCGTGTCTTCCAGGCCGATATAAAGCCGCACCAGTTCGCCGGTGTCCTGCCAGCCGGCCGGCGGCCAGGTGCCCGCCGGGCGCATGCCCTGCACGTGGTATGGCACGGCCAGGCTGTGGGCGCCGCCCCAGGAC
Source organism: Cupriavidus sp. GW823-FHT06D04 (assembly GCF_058795055.1). Classification (NCBI taxonomy): domain Bacteria; kingdom Pseudomonadati; phylum Pseudomonadota; class Betaproteobacteria; order Burkholderiales; family Burkholderiaceae; genus Cupriavidus; species Cupriavidus sp. GW823-FHT06D04. The sequence continues at coordinate 67,220 of NZ_JBXAHL010000034.1, forward strand.
CAGCCGATCGCAAACAGCTGCAGCGCCTCGACGAAGGCATCCACCTGCTGGCGCGTATAGCTTGCCCGCAGGATGATGGCAAAGAGCCCGCTGGCACCGGTGAAATCGCGCCGCCAGCTGGCGTGGCCGGGGCAGTCCGGCAGCGCCGGATGCAGCACGCGCGAAACCTCGGGCCGCTGGTGCAGCCACTCCGCCACTTCGCGGGCCGCACGGTCATGCGCGGCCAGGCGCACCGGCAGGCTCGGCAGCCCGCGCAGCACCAGGTGGCAGTCATCGGCGGAAACACCCCAGCCCATCAGCATGCGGGTGCGCTTCAGGCGCTCATGCAGGGCATCGTCGCAGGTCAGGACCGCGCCCATGAGCACGTCGCTGCCGCCGGACTGGTACTTGGTCAGCGCCTGCACCGAGATATCGATGCCCTTGTCGAACGGGCGGAAGTAGATGCCGGCCGACCAGGTATTGTCGATCGCGGTCAGCACGCCGCGCGCCCTGGCCGCGGCGACGATGGCGTCGCTGTCGGGCACTTCCATGGTCACCGAACCGGGCGACTCCATCCAGACCAGGCGCGTATTCGGCCGGATCATCGCCGCCACCGCAGCGGCGTCCATCGGGTCGTAGTAGCGCACGGTCACGCCGAATTCGCGTGCCAGCCACTCGCCGTGGTCGCGGTTGGGGCCGTAGACGTTGCGCGGCACCAGCACGTCGTCGCCGCTCTTGAGCAGCGCGAAGTAGACCAGCGAGATTGCTGCGAGTCCTGACGGCTGCAGCAGCGTGTGGCGCGCGCCCTCCAGCAGCGCCAGGTGCTGGCACAGCGCCTCGCTGGTGGGCGTCGCGTGCAGGCCATAGCGCCAGTAAGTGGTCGCACCGTCGCCATGGGCACGCAGTTCGGCCAGGTTGCGGAACACCACGGTGGAGCCGCGGTGCGTGGCGGGAGAAAACGAGGCAAAGCCGGGCGCGATCTCCAGCTCGGGCTGGACCGCAACGGTTTGCAGGTAATGGGCGGGCGACGCGGGCTTGTCGGATGGCGAATCGGACACGGCGGTTTCCTTGCTGGCTGCTGGCCGGCCACGGCGCGCTGCCCCGGCGGTATGCCCGGGCAGAAGCGCGGCAACGGTCAGGAATGAGACTCGATGAGCCTTCGAGCTTACCAGCAAATGCCGGCCGCGCCACCGCTGATGGCAACGGCGGGCACCAGGAAACGGCTTACCAGCCGGAAATCGAGGACTTCGGCGCTGGCGGCGCGTAGGTGACGCCGCTGTTGGGCGTCATGTCAAACGGGGGGATCACCAGCACGCCCAGCGGGCGGATAAAGAACGGCAGCACGATGGCCGGGTTGAACGCATCGGTCCAGGTGCCGCGCACGGCGCCGCTGGCGTCGATGCTGCCTTCCCAGTTGCCCGACACGCGGGTGCCGTCGTCGGACTCCTCCATCAGGAAGGCGCCGCCCTCCCACTCGCCGGCCAGCAGGCGCACACCGGCGCCACGGCCTGCGTATTCGCCGCGCACGCTGTCGCGCTCGTCAGGCTTGGGGCCCAGGCGCAGCCGCACCGGCTGGTCGCCGACCTTGCCGACGTAGACCGGCAGCGACGCATATTCCGGCCGCGGCGCCAGAGGTCTTGGCGCGCCAGTGGAAAGCGAGGTGCCGCCGCGCCGGGCTTCGCCGTCGCGAATGGCCTGGTTGATGCCCAGGCCTTCCCCGCCGGCAGGCCCGCCAGCGGGTGCAACGTTAGCCGGGCCGGTCGACAGCTCGGTGCCCGGCGCTGCCTGCACCGTGCCCGCCAGGGCGAGCACGGCGGCCAGGCCCAGCGTGCAGAGGTTCTTCGTCAGCAAAGCCGGGCGCAAGGCTAACCTCAGATGCGTTCGAAGATAGCGGCAATACCCTGCCCGCCGCCGATGCACATCGTCACCAGCGCGTAGCGGCCCTGCACGCGGTTCAGCTCATGCAGCGCCTTCACCGTGATCAGGGCACCGGTGGCGCCGATCGGGTGGCCCAGCGAGATGCCCGAGCCGTTCGGGTTGACCTTGGCCGGATCCAGGCCGAGCGCCTTGGTCACCGCGCACGCCTGCGCGGCAAAGGCTTCGTTGGCTTCGATTACGTCCAGGTCCGACACCTGCAGGCCGGCGCGCTCCAGCGCGATCTTGGTCGCCGGCACCGGGCCGATGCCCATGGTCTTGGGGTCCACGCCGGCATGGCCGTACGACACCAGACGGGCCAGCGGCTTCAGGCCGCGGCGCTCGGCTTCGGCGCGCTCCATCATCACCACCGCGGCGGCGGCGTCGTTCAGGCCCGAGGAATTGCCGGCCGTGACCGTGCCATTTTCCTTGACGAAGACCGGCCTGAGCTTGGTCATGTCGTCGATGGTGGCGTCATGACGCACGTGCTCGTCGGTGTCGAAGGTGACATCGCCCTTGCGGCCCTTGCTCACCACCGGGACGATCTGGTCCTTGAAGTAACCGGCCTTGATCGCGGCCGAAGCGCGGCGGTGCGATTCCAGCGCGGCCTCGTCCTGCTGCGTGCGCGAGATGTCGTATTCCTTGGCGACGTTCTCGGCGGTCACGCCCATGTGGATGCGATGGAAGGGATCGTGCAGCGCGCCCAGCATCATGTCGACCAGGCCGGCATCGCCCATGCGTGCGCCCCAGCGGGCCGCGGGCGCCAGGTACGGCGCGCGGCTCATGCTTTCCGCGCCACCGCCGATGGCGACGTCGGTATCGCCCAGCAGGATAGTCTGCGCGGCGCTGACGATGGCCTGCAGGCCCGAACCGCACAGGCGGTTCACGGTCAGCGCGGGGGCATTGACCGTCACCCCGCCGTTGACGGCCGCGACGCGGCCCAGATACATGTCGCGCGGCTCGGTCTGGATCACGTTGCCGAACACCACGTGGCCGACATCGTCGCCCGATACCTGCGCGCGCGCCAGCGCCTCGCGCACCACCAGCGCGCCCAGCTCCGCCGGCGCCACATCCTTCAGGCTGCCGCCAAAGGTCCCGATCGCGGTACGGACACCGCTCACCACTACCACTTCACGCGTCATGACTTTGTCTCCATGAGGGTTATGTTGCACCGCACAGTATAGCGGGACGCGGACGAAATCGAACGAGCGTACTTTTACCTAATCAACCCGTTTCAGACCTCGCCCCACAGATCGTGGCCGTCGGCGCCGGTGATCTTCACGTCGACGAACTCGCCGGCGCGGTAGCGCTGGGAATGGCGCTCCGGCGGCGCGATATAGACCAGGCCGTCGATTTCCGGCGCATCCGCGGAGGAACGGCCGATGCCGCCGTCCTGGTTGACCTCGTCCACCAGCACGCGCAGGGTCTGGCCGACCTTGCGCTGCAGGCGTCGCGCCGAGACCTCTTCGGCCACTTCCATGAAGCGGGCGCGGCGTTCCTCGCGCACCTCGTCGGGCAGCGCGCCCGGCAGGTCGTTGGCGGTGGCGCCCTCCACCGGCGAATAGGCGAAGCAGCCGACGCGGTCCAGCTCGGCCTCGGCGATAAAGTCCAGCAGCGTCTGGAACTCCGCCTCGGTCTCGCCCGGGAAGCCGGCGATAAAGGTGCTGCGGATGGTCAGCTCAGGGCAGATCTCGCGCCAGGCGCGGATGCGATCCATGGTCTTCTCGGCATTGGCCGGGCGCTTCATGCGCTTGAGCACGTCTGGGTGCGCATGCTGGAGCGGCACGTCCAGGTACGGCAGCACGTGGCCCTGCGACATCAGCGGGATGATCTCGTCCACGTGCGGGTACGGGTAGACGTAGTGCAGGCGCACCCAGGCGCCATATTGCGCAGCCAGCTCGCCCAGCGCCGCCACCAGTTCGGTCATGCGGGTCTTGAGCGGGCGGCCGTTCCAGAAGCCGGTGCGGTACTTGACGTCGACGCCGTAGGCGCTGGTGTCCTGCGAGATCACCAGCAGTTCCTTGACGCCGGCCTTGAACAGGTTCTCGGCCTCCAGCATGACCTCGGCCACCGGGCGCGACACCAGGTCTCCGCGCATCGACGGGATGATGCAGAACGAGCAGCGGTGGTTGCACCCCTCCGAAATCTTCAGGTAGGCGTAGTGCTTGGGCGTCAGCTTGATGCCGGCGGCCGGCACCAGGTCGGTGAACGGGTCATGCGGCTTGGGCAGGTGCGTGTGCACCGCCTGCATCACCTCGCCCAGCGCATGCGGGCCGGTCACGGCCAGCACCTTGGGGTGCACCGACGACACGATGTCGTGGCCCGCCGCATCCTTCTTCGCCCCGAGGCAGCCGGTGACGATGACCTTGCCGTTTTCGGTCAGGGCCTCGCCGATGGCGTCCAGGCTCTCCTGCACGGCCTCGTCGATAAATCCGCAGGTATTGACCACGACCAGGTCGGCGCCGTCATAGGTGCCGCTGATGGCATAGCCCTCGGCGCGCAGTTGGGTGATGATCTGCTCGGAGTCGACCAGCGCCTTGGGGCAGCCAAGGGAAACGAATCCCACACGCGGACTATGGTCTTTCTGGGTCGTTGATTCTGAAGGGTTTTTCACGGTGCAATCCGAATGTGGGGCAGGCGCGGCGGAATATGCGGGGACAGGGCCGGCGGCCGGTGAGCCAATCGCGCATTTTAACCGTTTGCCATGAATTCTCGGCGCCTGACTCCACACATGTGGCCCAGGCTGCGGCAATGCCGCGTCATTCCGGCGCGGTAGCAGCTCCCGGCAGGCCTTCCAGGACCCGCTCTATCTCCACGGAGCCCTGCATGCGCCGGATGGCTGCATGCAGTTCGGCGGCCTGTGGCCAGGTCCGCTTGAGATAGCTGAGCCACAGTTTCACGCGCCCATGCTCGTGGCAGGAGGCAATACGGGCATGCAGCTTTTTCAGGTAAGTGGCGATCTGGCGCAGCACCAGTGGCCACTCCTCGTCTGACGGCGTGCTGTCCATCAGCCCGCGAATGCGCAAGGCCAGGAAAGGGTCGGACACGGCGCCGCGCCCGATCATCACGTCGGCGCAACCGCTGACGGCCCGGCAGCGTTCCCAGTCCGCGACCGTCCAGACGTCTCCGTTGGCAATCACGGGCACGTCCACCGCCGCCGCAATGCGCGCGATCCAGTCCCAGTGGGCCGGCGGCCGGTAGCCATGGTCCCGCGTCCGGGCATGGACCACGAGGGAGGCCGCGCCGCCCTCGGCCAGCGCCGTGGCGCAATCAATCGCCAACGAGGTATCGGAGACGCCCAGCCGCATTTTTGCCGTCACGGCAATATGGGCCGGCACCGCAGCGCGCACGGACGCAACGATCCGGCTCAACAACTCAGGATTCGTCAGCAGCATGGCGCCGCCGCCATGCCGGTTGACGACCTTGGCGGGACAGCCGAAGTTCAGGTCGATGCCATGCGGCGACAAGGTCGCGGCATAGGCCGCATTGCGCGCCAGCCATTCCGGGTCGCTGCCGAGCAACTGGATCACCATCGGCGTGCCGCTGCGGGTATAGCCGCCGGCGAGGATTTCGGGCGTATCGCGCTCGTAGACGCGCGCAGGAAGCAACGAACCCGTCACACGAACGAACTCGGATACACAGCCGTCGTAGCCGCCGGTATCGGTCAGCACGTCGCGCAAGACGTAGTCGGCGAGCCCTTCCATGGGGGCCAGGAACAGCCGGCTCATGGCGAAGCCTTCACCGAAGCAGAGGACCAGGCCTTAAAGGCCGGACGAGCATATTGGATAACGGAGGGCATGGGGTTTCGCGCACAAAAGGCGAGTCCACACTGAGCCGCCGCTGGAGAGAGTTGCGTGATTGCGTGCGCCTGGGGGCACAGACCGCGCATTCTACCTGCTTTGCGTCGGCAGGGCCTTCAGGGAGGTGTGCGGGCGCTGGGCATCCGCCTGCATGCGAGCGCGGGCTGAGTGCCAGCCCGCGTGCGGGATATGCGGAGGGTGCAGAGCCCGCCGCTAGTGCTTTACTTCTTGTCCGGCTGGTTGAACGGGAACGTCCCGAACATATTCTTGGCCTGACTTTGCATCTGCTCCTGCATCTGCACGAACAGGTTCTTGCTCTGCTCGATGTAGTTGCTCATCATGCCCTGCATCATCGGGCCCTGCATGTTCATGAACTGCGACCACATGTCGGGGCTGAAGGTTTCGCCGGAATACAGGCCCTTGGAGTTCTCGGCCAGCTTGTTCTGGATGTCGATGAAGGCCTGGATGTTCTTTTCCAGGTAGGTGCCCATCATGCCCTGCATGGCATGACCATAGAAGCGGATGATCTGCGACAGCATCGCGCTGGAGAACATCGGCACGCCGCCCGACTCTTCTTCCAGGATGATCTGCAGCAAGATGCTGCGGGTCAGTTCGTCACCAGACTTGGCGTCGACGACCTTGAATTCCTCTGAATCCATGACCAGCTGCTTGACGTCGGCGAGGGTGATGTAGGTGCTGGTCTGGGTGTCGTAGAGCCTGCGGTTCGGATACTTTTTGATCAGTCGCTCTGCGCCTTTTTTGGTCGTGGCCATCGGTGCTCTGTCCTTGTGTCATCGCTGTTTGCGCGCTGCTGCACCGCATGGGGTGCAGTGCGCAAATCGGTATCGCCCGCGCCATCTGCTTGTTGTCGTGCCGGCCGTCTGTGGCCTGTTCGCGCATGGCTGCGCGTGGCGGCCTGCAACCTCGCCCCCGCGAGGGCCGCGCTGCACGAACATGGTGCTGGCTGCGCCGCTGCCCTGATTCTATGCCCAACAAGGCACTAAGAAAAGCGAACGGGCTTAAGGAAAACCCGGTGAACTGGCGCAAAAAGGGAGGAATGCCACGCGGGCAGAAACGATTCGCGGGCCATGACGGCCCGCGAAACAGGCGGCGAAACGAAGCGTCCGCCGCCTTGTGCGCCGCGCTGGCTGCACCGCAATACGCGGGCGCCAGCGCCGGCTGCCGACTGGTTGAACCAGGCCGGCAGGTCAGCCCATATGCAGGCCGCCGTTGAGCGAGAAGTCAGCGCCGGTCGAGAAACCGGACTCGTCCGACGACAGCCAGGCGCAGATCGAAGCGATCTCTTCCGGCTCGCCCAGGCGCTTGACCGGGATCGTCCCGACGATCTTGTCGAGCACGTCCTGGCGGATCGCCTTGACCATGTCGGTGGCGATATAGCCCGGCGAAACGGTGTTGACCGTCACACCCTTGGTCGCCACTTCCTGCGCCAGCGCCATGGTGAAGCCGTGTAGGCCGGCCTTGGCGGTGGAGTAGTTGGTCTGGCCGAACTGGCCCTTCTGCCCGTTCACCGACGAGATGTTGACGATACGGCCCCACCCGCGGTCGGCCATGCCGTCGATCACCTGCTTGGTGACGTTGAACAGCGAGGTCAGGTTAGTGTCGATCACCGCGTCCCAGTCGGCACGGGTCATCTTGCGGAACACCACGTCGCGGGTGATGCCGGCGTTGTTGATCAGCACATCGACCTCGCCGACCTCGGCCTTGACCTTGTCGAATGCGGTCTTGGTCGAGTCCCAGTCAGCCACGTTGCCTTCAGAAGCAACGAAGTCAAAGCCGAGTGCCTTCTGCTGCTCGAGCCACCTTTCACGGCGCGGCGAGTTGGGGCCGCAGCCGGCCACCACACGAAAGCCATCCTTGGCCAGCCGCTGGCAGATGGCGGTTCCGATACCACCCATGCCGCCGGTCACATACGCAATGCGCTGAGTCATGTCCACTCCTTGATTGGCTCTTCGTTATCGTCGCCGGGTCCGCGCCAACCGCGCGCGGACCCGGAAAACCCCTTCCTTATTTGCGCTCGACTGCCAGCGCCACGCCCATGCCGCCACCGATGCACAGCGAGGCCAGGCCCTTCTTGGCGTCGCGGCGCTTCATTTCATGCAGCAGCGTCACCAGGATACGGCAGCCCGACGCGCCGATCGGATGGCCGATGGCGATGGCGCCGCCGTTCACGTTGACCTTGGAGGTGTCCCAGCCCATCTGCTGGTGCACCGCCAGCGCCTGCGCGGCGAAGGCCTCGTTGATCTCCATCAGGTCCAGGTCCTGCGGGGTCCACTCGGCGCGCGACAGGGCGCGCTTGGAGGCCGGCACCGGGCCCATGCCCATCACCTTGGGATCGACACCGGCGTTGGCGTAGCTCTTGATCGTGGCCAGCGGGGTCAGGCCCAGTTCCTTGGCCTTGGCCGCCGACATCACCACCACCGCGGCGGCGCCGTCGTTCAGGCCCGAGGCGTTGGCCGCGGTCACCGTGCCGGCCTTGTCGAAGGCAGGCTTGAGGCCGGACATGCTGTCCAGCGTGGCGCCCTGGCGCACGAACTCGTCGGTCTTGAAGGCCACCGGGTCGCCCTTGCGCTGCGGGATCAGCACCGGGACGATCTCTTCGTCAAACTTGCCGGCCTTCTGCGCGGCTTCGGCCTTGTTCTGCGAGCCGACCGCGAGCTCATCCTGCGCCTCGCGCGTGATGCCGTATTCCTTGGCCACATTCTCGGCGGTGATGCCCATGTGGTACTGGTTGTACACGTCCCACAGGCCGTCGACGATCATGGTGTCGACCAGCTTGGCATCGCCCATGCGGAAGCCGTCGCGCGAGCCCGGCAGCACGTGCGGGGCGGCGCTCATGTTTTCCTGGCCGCCGGCCACCACGATCTCGGCGTCGCCCGCCATGATCGCGTTGGCGGCCAGCATCACGGCCTTCAGGCCCGAGCCGCACACCTTGTTGATGGTCATGGCCGGCACCATCGCCGGCAAGCCGGCCTTGATCGCGGCCTGGCGTGCGGGGTTCTGGCCCGAACCGGCGGTCAGCACCTGGCCCATGATGACTTCGCTCACCTGCTCCGGCTTGACGCCGGCGCGTTCCAGCGCGGCCTTGATGACCACGGCACCCAGTTCCGGCGCCGGGATCTTGGCCAGCGAGCCGCCAAATTTGCCGACCGCGGTGCGGGCGGCGGATACGATGACAACGTCAGTCATTTTGTAGTCCTTTCAATGGAAACGGGAGGGAACCTGCATGCCTGCCGGCGCCGTGCATGACGCACGCCGGCCCTCATGCAAGCGTCATGCCTTGGCTTTGACGTATCGCCCAGGCGCGGGTTCGATCGCGGGATAGCGCGCATTGCCGTAGTTGGCGGGCGCGGCACGTTTCGCGCCGGCCTGGCCTGCCAGCCATGCGGTCCAGTCCGGCCACCAGCTGCCGTGATGCTCTGTGGCGCCAGCCAGCCATTGCTGCGGCGACTCCGGCAGCGCATCGTTGGTCCAGTGGCTGCGCTTGTTCTTGGCCGGCGGGTTGATCACACCGGCGATATGGCCCGACGCACCCAGCACGAAGCGCAGCTTGTTCGCCAGCAGCGCGGTCGAGGCATAGGCCGCGGTCCATGGCACGATATGGTCTTCGCGCGAGCCGTAGATGTAGGTCGGCACGTCGATGCTGGCCAGGTCCACGGGCACGCCGCACACAGTCAGCTTGCCCGGCACCTTGAGCTCGTCCTGCAGGTAGGTGTGGCGCAGGTACCAGCAGTACCAAGGCCCCGGCAGGTTGGTGGCGTCGCCGTTCCAGAACAGCAGGTCGAACGGCACCGGCGTGTTGCCCTTCAGGTAGTTGTCGACCACGTAGTTCCACACCAGGTCGTTCGGGCGCAGGAACGAGAAGGTATTGGCCAGCTCAAGGCCGCGCAGCAGCGCGCACGGCGCGCCGGCGGCGCCGCCCAGCGTGGCCTCGCGCAGCTGCACATGGCCCTCGTCGACAAAGACGTCGAGGATGCCGGTGTCGGCAAAGTCCAGCAGCGTGGTCAGCAGCGTGACGCTGGCAGCCGGGTGCTGGCCGCGCGCGGCCATCACCGCCAGCGCAGTCGACACAATGGTGCCGCCCACGCAGAAGCCGAGCACGTTGATCTTGTCCTGGCCGCTGATGTCGCGCGCGACTTCGATGGCGCGGATGGCCGCGTGCTCGATGTAGTCGTCCCAGGTGCTGCCAGCCATGCTGGCGTCCGGATTGCGCCACGACACCAGGAACACCGTATGCCCCTGCTCCACCACATGACGCACCAGCGAGCTCTCCGGCTGCAGGTCCAGGATGTAGTACTTGTTGATGCACGGCGGCACCATCAGCAGCGGGCGCGCATGCACCTTGTCGGTCAGCGGCTTGTACTGCAACAGCTGGAAGTATTCGTTCTCGAAGACTACGGCGCCTTCGCTCACCGCGACATTGCAGCCGACCTCAAACGCGCTCTCGTCGGTCTGCGAGATCTTGCCGCGCGTCAGGTCTTCCATCATGTTGCGCACGCCGGCACGCAGCGATTCGCCGCCCGACTCGATCAGCAGGCGCTGCGCCTCGGGATTCGTGGCGAGGAAGTTGGCGGGCGACATCGCATCGACCCATTGCGAGATCGCAAAGCGGATGCGCTGGCGCGTCTTGGCATCGGCCTCAACAGCATCGGCCAGCTCGGTCAAGGCGCGCGCATTGAGCAGGTAGAACGCGGCAGCGAAGCGGTATGGCAGGTTGGTGCGCCACGCGTCGCCGGCGAAGCGCCGGTCGTGCAGCGGCCCGGTGGCCTCGGCCTTGCCCTCGGCCATGGCCTGCCACAGGGCTGAGAAGTCCTTCATGTAACGCTGCTGGATATCACCCAGCTGCGCCGGCTCGATCTTGACGCCTGCCAGCGCATCCAGGCCCGGAATGCCGGACGCGGCCGCGTGGCCGTTGCCTTCAGTGCCCTGCCACTGGCGGGACCATTCCAGCCATGTGGCTGGATCGAATGGCCCCGGCGTGAACTTGAATGGTTGGGACTTGCCTTCCTGAGTGGAAGCTGCCGCGCCTTTGCCGGTCGCCATGATTTGATTGTCTCTCTGCCGTCACTATTCGAACCGGCTCCGGGCATTGCCCTGGCCGGCACTTTGCATGGGGAGATGCTATCCGAATGGACCCGGCTTGCGCCTCCCCAAAGCGGGAGGGTCTGCCGGCACATCTGCCCTGGAACTGGCTGGAAGCCTAGACCGCACCTGCTGCGGCCATAGCTCGCGTCCATTCCGATAGCGGCTCCCCTTTTATCCGGCAAACGCGACACTCTGGCGTGGCAACGCCATGCGGTATGCTTGCCGGAGAAACCTGGGAATCGTCAGCGATTCCGAGACATTTGAGCTCATTGTTGCCTTGCAACGCACGCGCTGTCAATGCGGGAATCCGTCCCGGCGCCGCGCGCTTCCCGACCTACCGGACGGTATGCAGCGCTCGCATCTGCCGAGGCCACAGAGCATAGGCGAGAAGGATGAAATTTTGATGTACATCGTGGCCATTGGCTGGCTCTACGTGGCGCTGATGATGGCGATCACCGAGCACACCGTGGTGGCAGGGGTTGCCACCTTCCTGATGTATGGCGTGGCGCCGGTGGCGCTGGTGCTCTACATCATGGGCACGCCCGGCCGGCGGCGGCGCAAGGCCGAAGCCGAGCGCGCGCAGGCGGCCAGGGGCAAGGACGAGTGAGGCAGCGGCCGGCTCAGTCCGCCAGCCAGACCAGGCTGGCCATGCGGCCGGTCACGCCGTCGCGCCGATAGGAGTAGAAGCGACCGGCTTCGCCCACGGTACAGGCGTCGCCGCCGTAGACCTCGGTGCAGCCGGCGCGCGCCAGGCGCGTGCGCGCCAGCGCATAGATGTCGGCAAGGTACTTGCCCGGTGCGCCAGCGCGGAAGGCTGCGGCAACCGCGGCCTGTTCATCGGCGCGTGCCTGCGCCAGGAAAGCATCGCGCACTTCCGCACCCACCTCGAACGCATCGGGGCCGATGGCCGGGCCCAGCCACGCCAGCCAGCGCGGGGCGCCAGCACCGGCGGCGGCCTGCATCCGTGACAGCGTGGCTTCGATCACGCCGCTGCACAGGCCGCGCCAGCCCGCATGCGCGGCGCCCACCACCGTCCCCTGCGCATCGCACAGCAGCACCGGCAGGCAATCCGCCGTCATCACGGCGCAGACGTGGCCGGATGCCAACGCCAGGCTCGCGTCGGCCTGGGGCACGGGCGCGCTCGGGGCCGCGACATGATCGACCGTCGCCACCGCGCAGCCATGCACCTGCTCCAGCCACTGCGGCATCGACGGCAGGCACGCAGCCAGCCGCGCACGGTTGCGCGCCACGTCCGCGGCATCGTCGCCGACGTGGGTGCCCAGGTTCAGGCCGCCCGGGGCGCCGCCGGCAAGCCCGTACGGGCCCTTGCTGACGCCGCCCTGGCGCGTCGTGGATAGCGCGCACACACGCGCCGGCGCGGGCCAGTCAGGGACCAGCCAGGCGGGATCAGGCGCTGCGCTCATCGTCATCGTCACCGTCTTCGTCATCGCCGGCATATTCCCAGTGGGCCTCGCCGCCTTCCCAGACTTCGTCCCAGGCTTCTTCTTCCTCGTCGGCCTGCGCGCTTTCAAAATCCAGCGCATCGATCAACGCCTGCAGGTCTTCCGGAGGCTGCGCGGTCCACGACATGCGCTTGCCGGTGGCCGGATGCACCAGGCCGAGCTGGTACGCATGCAGTGCCTGGCGCTCATACGGCACCGGCAGCGGCGCGCGTACCGCCGGGCGCTGCCCGCGCTGCGTGGCGCGGAAGTAGACCGGGTCGCCCACCAGCGGATGGCCGATCGATTCGAAATGCACGCGGATCTGGTGCGTGCGGCCAGTCTCCAGCTTGCACATCACCATCGACACAAAGCCCCGCCCCAGCGGCACCGTGGCCAGCGTGCGGAAATGCGTGCGCGACGGCTTGCCGCTGGCGGTATGCACGACCGCCATGCGCGTGCGCTCGCGCGGGTCGCGGCCGATGGGCGCGTCGATGGTGCCCTCGTCATAGGTGCGGCCCCACACCAGCGCGATATAGGTGCGCTTGACCGTGCGCGCCTGCAGCTGGCGCACCAGGTCGGTCTGCGCGGTCAGCGAGCGCGCCACCACCATCAGCCCGGAGGTTTCCTTGTCGAGCCGGTGCACGATGCCCGCGCGCGGCAGCGACGTGGCGGCGGGGTCGCGGTGCAGCAACCCGTTGAGCACGGTGCCGCTCCAGTTGCCGGCAGCCGGGTGTACCACCAGCCCGGCGGGCTTGTTGATCACCAGCAGGGTGTCGTCTTCATAGACCACGTCCAGCGGCACGTCCTCGGGCGAGAAAGCGGACGATTCCGGCGCGGCCTGCGGCTGGATCTCGATGCGGTTGCCCATCTGCACCGCGTCGCGCGGCCGGCGCACCTGGCCGTCGACGCGCACCGCGCCGCTTTCGATCCACTGTTGCAGGCGGCTGCGTGAAAACTCGCTGAAGTGCCGCGCGAGCAATTTATCGAGCCGCTGGCCATGTGAGGCGCTGTCCACCTCCAGCGTCAGGGTCACGGCCGGCTCGGCAGCTGGCGCGCCGCTGCCGGTCGGCGCTTCGGCAAGGTCTTCAAATTCCTCGGGATGTGCCTCGAAATCGGCCACGGACGCGGCTGCGCGCACCCGTTCTGGTGGAAGTCCTCCCACGCCACCTCCGGCTTCGGGGTGGGGCTGGGGGCTTGGGCTATAATGCTTGACGCTATTTTTCTTCATCCGGGATACGATTGCCCATGCAATTGCAGAGCATGAAACGCGCGCGCTGGCGCACGACAATTGGAGCGGTTCTGCTCGCAGGCGGCTGCGTCATGCTGTCTGCATGCGGCCTGCTGGCGGACCAACCCGACGAGACCGCAGGCTGGTCGGCCAACAAATTATATTCGGAAGCCAAGGATGCGCTGGATGGCGGCGACTACACGCGTGCCGTCAAGCTGTATGAAAAGCTCGAAGGCCGCTATCCGTTTGGCCGCTATGCGCAGCAGGCCCAGATCGATACCGCCTACGCCAGCTACAAGGATGGTGAAACGGCAGCAGCCCTGGCCGCGGTGGACCGCTTCATCCAGCTGCACCCGAATCATCCCAATATCGATTACGCCTACTATCTCAAGGGCCTGATCAACTTCAACGACAACCTGGGCTGGCTGGGCCGATTCTCGGGCCAGGACCTGAGCGAGCGCGATCCCAAGGCCGCCCGCGCCGCGTACGACGCCTTCCATACGCTGATCACCCGCTACCCGGAAAGCAAGTACACCCCCGACGCGACGCTGCGCATGCAGTACATCGTCAACTCGCTGGCCCAGCATGAAGTGCATGCCGCGCGCTACTACTACCGGCGCGGCGCCTACCTTGCCGCCGTCAACCGTGCCCAGCAGTCACTGAAGGACTACGATGGCGCGCCGGCCAACGAAGAGGCCCTGTACATCATGATCCGCTCGTATGACGCGATGGGCATGAAGGACCTGCGCGACGACACCGCGCGCGTGATGGAGCGCAACTTCCCCGAGAGCGACTTCATCAAGTACGGCGCGCGCCGCAAGGACAAGGCCTGGTGGGAAGTGTTCTGACGCCGGCTGGCCAGCGGCCATAAAAAACGGGACGTATCCTCCGATACGTCCCGTTTTTCTTTTTCCGGCACCCGCAGCGTTCAGTCCGCTGCCGCTTCCCCTGCGGGCTCCGCCTCAGCTTCCTTGCCAGGACTGCGCAGCGACTCCAGGAACCGCACCACCGTCGCTGCCTCACGCGTGCGCGTGAACGGCGGCAGGCTTTGCCAGATCTGCCGGCCATAGGGCTTCTCGACCAGCCGCGTATCGAAGATCGCCAGTACGCCGCGGTCAGACTCCGAACGGATCAGCCGCCCCGCCCCCTGCTTGAGCGTGATCACCGCATGCGGCAGCTGGTGCACGGCAAACGGGCTCAGGCCCTTCTTCTGCAGCACTTCCATGCGCGCGGCCAGCACCGGGTCGTCGGGCGGCGCGAACGGCAGCTTGTCGATGATCACCAGCGACAGCGCCTCGCCGCGCACATCCACGCCTTCCCAGAAGCTCTGGCTGCCGACCAGCACCGCATTGCCCAGTTCGCGGAAGCGGTCCAGCAACTCGGTGCGGCTGGCCTGGCCCTGCACCAGCAGCGGCAGGTTCAGGCCGCGCTCGGCGAACGCGTCATAAAGCAGGTCCGAGGCACGCTGCACGGCGCGCAGCGTGGTGCACAGCAGGAAGGTGCGCCCGCCGGCGGCCTCGATCAGCGGCAATGCCGCCTGCACCACCGCGTCGGTGAACTGCGGCGACTGCGGCGCCGGCATGTCGCGCGGCACGTAGAGCAGCGCCTGCTTCGCGTAATCGAACGGGCTGGGCAGCGTCAGCGAGCGGTCCTTGTCGAGCCCCAACTGCGCGGCGTAGTGGGTGAAGTTGCCTTTCACCGACAGCGTGGCCGAGGTGAAGACCCAGGCGCGCGGCTGGCCGTCGCGCTGGCGCGTGAAGATCGGCGCGATCGACAACGGCGTGCGGTGCAGCTGCACGGTATGCGAGAACACCTCGACCCAGCGCACGGTTTCAGCCCCCGCGGGCACCGCCGGGGCTGCTTCTCCCTCGCCTTCCGTCTGCTGCGGTGCCGGCACGGGCGCGGCATCGGCGCGCCACGCGGCCAGCTTGTTGGCCAGCTCCAGCGCGCGGCGGTGGCATTGCTGCAGCGATTCGGCACGCTCGGCCTGGCTTTCGAGCATCTCGACGAAGTCTGACAACGCCTCGTCCAGCGCATCGAGCGTCTCGTTGAAAGGCTCGGCGATACGGCGGTCGGCCTCGATCTGGCCCAGCGCCAGCCGCGCATTGTCCTTGCTGAAGGCCAGGCGCAGGTCGCGCGCGGCGCGCTCCAGCGGCGCGGCCAGCGCGACCCAGTCCACCGCATCGCGCGCATGCGACAGGCCTTCGGCCACGGCATCGCGGGCGATTTCCAGCAGCTGGCTGGTGGAAAGCGTCTCGCCGAAGAACAGCGTGGCGGTCTCGGGCAGCTGGTGGGCCTCGTCGAAGATCACGGTGTTGGCCGCCGGCAGCAGTTCCGCCATGCCGGTGTCGCGCAGCACCACGTCGGCAAAGAACAGGTGATGGTTGACCACCACCACGTCGGCCTGCTGCGCTTCCTTGCGCGCGCGCATCACAAAGCATTCCTTGTAATGCGGGCATTCCGATCCCAGGCAGTTGTCGCGCGTGGAGGTCACCATCTGCCATACCGGCGCGTTCTCGGGCACGGACGCCAGCTCGGCCTTGTCGCCGGTGGAGGTTTCCTTGACGAAGCGGCCGATGTCGCGCAGCCATGCCGCATCCTGGCGCGACGCCAGGCGCCCGTTGGCCTGCGCGCGTTCCAGGTGGTAGTGGCAGACGTAGTTGGCGCGGCCCTTGAGCAGCGCCACCGAGACCGGCACGTTCAGCGCATGGCGCACGGTGGGGATATCGCGCAGGAACAGCTGGTCCTGCAGGTTCTTGGTGCCGGTCGACAGGATCACCTTGCCGCCCCACAGCATCGCCGGCACCAGGTAGGCGTAGGTCTTGCCGGTGCCGGTGCCCGCCTCGACGATGACGGAATCGTTCTGCGCGATCGCGTCGGCGACGGCCTCGGCCATCTTGTGCTGCGAGGCGCGTGGCCGGTAGCCGGGAATGGCCTGGGCCAGCGTGCCGGTATCGGCAAAGATGGTGGCCAGTTCAGCGCCGCGGCTGGCGCCGTCGTCGGCGGGCGCGGCAGGCACGGGCGACCCGGCGTCGGTCAGGCTGACGGCTTCGGACGACTCAGGGGAATCTGGAAGATCGGACAAGGGAGGGGGGATGTTGTATGGGCCGCCGGACAGGGCCGGTGGCAATCGGCCAGCCTGGCGCAGATGCGCTCAGGCCGGCACGTCGGGTTCGAGCTGCAGCTGCAGCAGCGTGATGGCGTCCTTCAGCTTGAGGCGGCGCTTCTTCAGCCGGCGCAGCTGCAGTTCATCATGGACGGCGTCGCTGGCAAGCCGGTCGATCAGGAAATCCAGGTCGCGGTGCTCGATCTGCAACTCCATGATGCGCCGCTCCAGGGTGTTCAGGTTGCTGTCCATCTATGCCTCCGCTGCGCTGTCACGGTACCGGGCCTCAGAAGCCGAACGGGCGCGGCGCCGACGCCTGGCCCTGTTGCTCCTTCGCCTTGGCGCGGCGCTCTTCCAGTTCCTTCTGGCGCTGTTCGAGGTCGCGCTGCTTGGCCTCGTACGTCTTGACGTTCTCCTGCCGCTGGCGGGCCTGCTCGGCGCCCTTCTGCTGGGCCTCCTGCATGCGGGCATCGAAGTCAGACTGCTTCTTTTCGTACGCCTGCGCGTTGGCGGCACGCTGCGGCGCCTCGCCCTGGCGCTGCGCCTCGCGCAGTTGCTGTTCCTGCTGCTTCTTCTGGAAGGCCTCGCGGCTGGACTGTTCACTGGCCGAGCGCTTCGGCTGGCTGGCCTCGAACTCGGCGTTGCGCAGCGCCTGTTCGCGGTCGCGCTCGGCGGCGCGGTGGGCGCGTTCGGCCTCGCCTACCTCCAGTTCGCGCTTGCGCAGCACCTGCAGCTCCTCGCGCTGGACTTCCTTGGCGTTGTTGATGCAGTGGTTGACGAAGAACTTGCCGTAGCACTCACGTTCGGCGGCGGCAAAGCGGTAGTTGGTCCAGGCGCGCGAATCCTCGACGGCCTTGCGTTCGGCGGCAAAGTCGCGCTGGCCGTTGGCGGCGGGCGGCGCGGCGGGCGCGGAAGCCTGGGCGCGCGCCTCGCGCAGCGGCATCAGCACGGCGCATGCAGCCAGGGCCAGTGCAGCCAGGCGGCCGAAGCGGAACAGGGAAGTTTCAGGCACGTTGGCGAAGGTTGGCATGGCCAGGATGGTGGCCTTGGCGGCGGCCGGGCGGGACTTGACGATCATGACCAGATTCTAGCATCCGGGCCGGGCACCGGCCTGCCCCGCCGGCCCGTTCCGGACGTGCGCGGGACGCCGCCCGCCCCGCACCCACAGCGCGCCCCGGCGGATACCTCCCGCGCTTGTGGCAAAATGCCCCGCTTTCGACTGACTGCGTTTTTCGCTGCGCTCTCCGATGTCCAACCTGCCCGCATCCGTCTCGCAAAAGATTGTCTCGCTCATCGCGGCTGAACTGTCCGTGCAGCCCCGCCAGGTGGCCGCGGCCGTGGCGCTGCTCGACGAAGGCGCCACCGTGCCCTTCATCGCCCGCTACCGCAAGGAAGTGACCGGCAACCTGGATGACACGCAGCTGCGCAACCTGGAAGAGCGCCTGCTCTACCTGCGCGACATGGAAGACCGCCGCGCGGCCATCCTCGCGTCGATCCAGGAGCAAGGCAAGCTCACGCCCGAGCTCCAGGCCGCCATCGAGGCCGCCGAAACCAAGCAGACGCTCGAAGACCTCTACCTGCCCTACAAGCCCAAGCGCCGCACCCGCGCCCAGATCGCGCGCGAATGCGGGCTGGAGCCGCTGGCGCAGGCGCTGCTGGCCGATCCCACGCTGGATCCGCAGGCCGAGGCCGCCAAGTACGTCAATGGCAACCCCACCGCCGACGGCGGCGTGCCGGATGTCAAGGCCGCGCTGGACGGCGCGCGCGACATCCTGTCCGAGCAGTTCGGCGAGACCGCGGAACTGCTGGGCAAGCTGCGCGAGCACCTGTGGAACAACGGCGTGGTGGCCTCCACCGTGATGGAAGGCAAGGAAACCGCCGAGGAAGAGAAGTTCCGCGACTACTACAGCTACAGCGAGACCATCCGCACCGTGCCGTCGCACCGCGCGCTGGCGCTGTTCCGCGGCCGCAACGCGGGCGTGCTGATGGTCAAGCTGGGCCTGGGCGAAGAACAGGACGCGATGGTGCCGCACCCGTGCGAAGGCATGATCGCGCGCCATGTCGGCGTCCAGAACCTGGGCCGCCCGGCCGACAAGTGGCTGGGCGACGTATGCCGCTGGTGCTGGCGCGTCAAGGTGCAGCCCCACCTGGAAACCGAACTGCTGACGCAGCTGCGCGAAACCGCGGAGAACGAAGCCATCAAGGTGTTCGGCCGCAACCTGCATGAGCTGCTGCTGGCCGCGCCAGCCGGGCCCAAGTCCGTGATGGGCGTCGACCCGGGCATCCGCACCGGCTGCAAGATCGCCGTGGTGGACAGCACCGGCAAGCTGCTGGACACCGCCACCATCTACCCGCACGAGCCGCGCCGCGACTGGAACGGCTCGCTCGCCACGCTGGCGCGCCTGGCAAAACAGCACAATGTGGCGCTGGTGTCGATCGGCAACGGCACCGCCAGCCGCGAAACCGACAAGCTGGTGCAGGACCTGATGAAGCAGATGCCCGAGCTGAAGCTGACCAAGATCGTGGTCAGCGAGGCCGGCGCTTCGGTGTATTCGGCGTCGGAGCTGGCAGCCAAGGAATTCCCGGACCTGGATGTGTCGCTGCGCGGCGCGGTGTCGATTGCCCGCCGGCTGCAGGATCCGCTGGCGGAACTGGTCAAGATCGATCCCAAGTCGATCGGCGTGGGCCAGTACCAGCATGACGTCAACCAGCGCGAGCTGGCGCGGGCGCTGGACGCCGTGGTCGAAGACTGCGTCAACGCCGTGGGCGTGGACGTCAACACCGCCTCGGCGCCGCTGCTGGCGCGCGTGTCGGGCCTGAACACGGTGCTGGCGCGCAATATCGTCGAGTTCCGCGACGCCAATGGCGCCTTCCCCAACCGCAACGCGCTGAAGCAGGTGCCGCGCCTGGGCGACAAGACCTTCGAGCAGGCGGCCGGCTTCCTGCGCATCAACGACGGCGACAATCCGCTGGACCGCTCCTCGGTGCACCCGGAAGCGTATCCGGTGGTGCAGCGCATCCTGGAGCACGTCAAGAAGGGCCTGCGCGATGTGATGGGCAACCGCGACGCGCTGCGCGGCCTGTCGCCGACGCAGTTCACCGACGACTCCTTCGGCCTGCCGACCGTGCGCGACATCCTGACCGAACTGGAAAAGCCGGGCCGCGACCCGCGCCCCGAGTTCAAGACCGCGACCTTCCAGGAAGGTGTGGAAGACGTGAAGGACCTGCAGCCCGGCATGGTGCTGGAAGGCGTGGTCACCAACGTGGCAGCCTTCGGTGCGTTTGTCGATATCGGCGTGCACCAGGACGGCCTGGTCCATATCTCGGCGTTGTCGAACAAGTTCGTCAAGGACGCACACGAGGTGGTCAAGGCTGGCCAGGTGGTCAAGGTCAAGGTGATGGAGGTCGACGTCAAGCGCAACCGCATCGGCCTGTCGATGCGCCTGGACGACGAGCCCGGCCAGGCCGCGGCGCGTGCCGGCGGCGACCGTGGCGATCGCGGCGCCCAGCGCAATGGTGGCAAGGGCTTCGGTGGCGGCCGCCGCGAGCAGGAACCGGCGGGCGCGATGGCCGCGGCCTTCGCCAAGCTCAAGCGCTAAGCCGCAAGCGCATGGCAAGACGCCCCGCACGGGAAGCCGTGCGGGGCGTTTTCGCTTTCAGCCGCCGCGCCCGATCCGCACAGCCAGGCCCTTCCCGGCCCCATCCGAGCGGTTGGCAAACGCAATTTCCAGCCCATGCAGCCGCGCCACGCGCCGCGCGATGGAAATGCCAAGGCCGTGCCCCTGCTCGCGCTGCCCGCTGCCGCCGCGGAAAAAGCGGTCTCCCAGCCGTGCCAGCACGTCCGGCGCCACGCCCGGCCCCTGGTCGCGCACGGTGATGCCGTCAGGCTGGAAATCGACCGTCACCAGCGCACCGGGCGGACTGTAGCGGATGGCGTTGTCGAGCAGGTTGCGCAGCATCAGCGACAGCAGGCTGGTGTCGCCCGCCACCGGCAATGGGGGATAGCCCTGGGCCGGCCATTCCAGCTCGACGTCGACCTGTTTCTGCTGGGCCAGGCCCAGGCAGTCGGACAGCGCCTGCTGCGCCACGGGCAGCCAGTTGACAGGCTGGCGCGAAGGCGGCGCCGAGGCATCCTCCAGCCGGCTCAGTGTCAGCAACTGCGACACCAGCCGGCCGATGCGGTCGATGCCGGATGCCACATTGGCGCGCGCCTGCGCGCGTTCGTCGGCGTCAGGCGAGCGCTCGGCTATCTCCCACTGCGCCTTGAGCGCGGCCAGCGGCGTGCGCATCTCGTGCGCCGCATCGGCGGTCAGGCGCCGTTCGTGTTCGATTGAATCCGATACGCGCGCCAGCAGCCGGTTCATCGCATGCACCAGCGGCACCAGTTCACCGGGCACGGCCTTGAGGCTGAGCGGTCGGCGGTCCTCCGGGGCGCGCCCTTCGATGTCCGAGGACAGCGCCCGCACCGGCGCCAGCGCGCGCCGCATGAACCAGATCAGCAGCCCGATCAGCACCGGCAGCCCCGCGGCCCACGGCAACACCTGCGCGGCGATATAGGACAGGATCAGCTCGTTGCGCTCGCCGATCTGCTGGCCGACACAGACACGCCAGCCGGTGTCGGGGTCGTCGAGGTAGTAGAGCCGCCAGGCCTTCTTGTTGATGGTGATCTCGGTAAAGCCCTTGACGCCGGGGGCGCGTGGCAGCAGGTCGCCCTCGGGATCGATATGCAGCGACTTGCCGTCTGGCAGCCACGCCGCGATGGCCAAATCGCCCAGCCCGGCGTCGCCCTGGTCACCTTCCACCAGCTGCGGCAGCCGCGTGCGCGACGGCGCAGCGGCGACATCGACCAGCGGGACCACCGAATGCATCTGCAGCGCCATGCGCACCATGTCAGTGTCATAGAGCTCATTGATCTCATGCCGGGCCCGCACGTAGGTCAGGCCGATGGTCAGCAGCCACACCACCGGCGCGGCGATCAGCACCGCAAAGATGAGCCGGCGCTGCAACGTCATATGCAATCCTCCGCCGCGCCCAGCGTGTAGCCCGCGCCGCGGAAGGTGCGCACGATCTTCGGATGAATCTTGCGGCGCAGGTGGTGGATATGCACCTCCAGTGCGTTGCTCTCGATGCCGCCCTGCCAGTCATAAAGCTTGTCGCGCAGGAAGTCGCGCGTCAGCAGCCGGTTGGGGTGCGCCAGCAGCAGCTCCAGCAACATGGCTTCGCGGCTGGTCAGTTCCACCGGCTGGCCCTGCCAGTACGCCTGGCGCGCGGCCGGGTGGAATTCCAGCGCGCCGTGCTTCCACACTGGCGACGACAGGCCCGCGGCGCGGCGGGTGACGGCACGCAGCCGTGCCGCCAGCTCATCGAGCGCGATCGGCTTGACCAGGTAGTCGTCGGCGCCGGCGTCAAGGCCGCCGATGCGGCTGTCGATCGCATCGCGCGCGGTCAGCACAATCACCGGGATGCGGCAGCCGCGCGCACGCCAGCGCGCGAGCAGCGACATGCCGTCTTCCCCTGGCAGGCCCAGGTCCAGCACCACGGCATCGTAGTGGACCACGCCGAGTGCATGGTCGGCTTCAGCGCCGGTGCTGAACCAGTCGACCGCATAGTCCAGCAGTTGCAGGCCGCGGCGAAGCCCGTCGCCCAGCATCGGGGCGTCTTCAACGATCAGGATTCTCATTTTTCCGGGCTGGGTTTATTTATCCTTCCGGTGTTATCCATCAGTCACACGAGTGCGTGCGGCATCGTGCCTGGAACGCATCGTGGCCATTATGTGCGCGCCCGCTTAATCTGCCATTAAGGTTTGCCCATTATTCTCGCCCTCTCCGCGCCAGGACCCAGCCTTAGTCAACGCCGCACCTCCAGCCGGCGTTGTCATGGCCATGCCGCCGGGCCGCGCTGCCTCGCAGCGCCGCCTCAGCACCCTACCCAAGCCACCGCCGCCCTTGCCGTCACACCCGCCTCCAGGCCACGACGTTCCTGCCATGCCTCAACGTCCCAATCGCTCTGCCGCCGTGCGCAGGCTTGACGCCGCCCGGGCCGGCGACCCCGGCCATGCCGCGCGCATCGCCGGCATGCCCGCCCTGACGGTGACGCTGGTGGCGCTGGCGTTCGCGCTGGTCTGGTTCGGCACGCTGGGCGTGCGCCACCTGCTCGGCCCCGACGAAGGCCGCTATGCCGAGATCGCGCGTGAGATGCTGAGCACCGGCGACTGGGTCACCATCCGCTACAACGCGCTGAAGTACTTCGAGAAACCGCCCTTCCATATGTGGGTGACGGCACTGTCGTACGCACTGTTCGGCGTCGGCGAATGGCAGGCAAGGCTGTGCGTGGCGCTGGCCGGCATCGCCGGGCTGGGCATGTCGATGCTGGCCGCGGCACGCTGGTTCGGCGCGCGCGCCGGACTGTTGACGGGTCTGGTGCTGGCGTCCGCACCGATGTGGAACGTCGCCGCGCATTTCAATACGCTGGACATGACGCTGTCCGGCGTCATGGCCTGCGTGCTGGCGTGCATGCTGCTGGCCCAGCATCCGGGCACAACGCCCGCCGCGCGCCGCAACTGGATGCTGGCGTGCTGGGCCGCGATGGGCGTGGCCGTGCTGACCAAGGGGCTGGTCGGCCTGGCGCTGCCCGGCCTGGTGCTGGTGATCTACACCTGCGTGACGCGCGACCTGGCACTGTGGCGAAGGCTGCATGTGCCGGCCGGCATCGTGGTGATGCTGCTGGTGGCGGTGCCGTGGTACTGGCTGGTGGCGCGGCGCAACCCGGAATTCCTGCGCTTTTTCTTTATCCACGAGCACTGGCAGCGCTATACCTCGACCGTGCATGCGCGCAAGGGTGCGCTGTGGTACTTCGTGCCGCTGGTGATCGGTGGCTTCCTGCCATGGCTGGGGCTGGTGCCCGGCATGGTGCGCGCCGTCCGGCAACGTGCCGGCGTCGCCGACGCAAGCAGTTCGCGGCCGTTCCAGCCTGCCCTGATGGCGGCGCTGTGGGCCGCGTCGATTTTCGTCTTCTTCAGCCTGTCCGGATCCAAGCTCCCCGGCTATATCCTGCCGGTGTTCCCGGCGCTTGGGATGCTGGCGGGTGCGGCGCTGGTGCAGACCGGCGAGCGTGCCTGGCGCCGACAGTTGCGGGCGATGCTGGTCGTCGGCGCGATCGGGCTGCTGGCCAGCCCCTACGTGGCCACGCTCGATTCCAACAACACGCCCAACGCGCTGTACCGCGCCTATGCCGTGTGGGCGGCGTTGGCGTTCGCGCTGGTGATGCTGAGCGCCGTGGCGGGCCTGTGGCTGCAGCGCCGGCACGGGCCCATGGCCAGTATTACGGCCTATGCATTCGGGATGCTGCTGGCATTCTCCACCGCCCTGCTCGGCCATGAAACCATCGGCCGCTCGGCGTCGGGCATCGACATGGTGGCGCCGATCGCGCGCGTACTGGAGCCTGGCATGCCGCTCTATGGCGTCGGCATGCTGGACCATACGCTGCCGTTCTACCTGCACCATCCGCTCACCATGGTGGCGCGAGCCGACGAACTAACCTTCGGCACCGAACAGGAGCCGCAGAAATGGCTGCCCACCGTCGATGCCTTCATCGATGCCTGGCTGCACGGTCCGCGCGCCGTCGCGCTGCTGTCGCCGCAGACCTTTGCCGAGCTGAGTGCGCGCGTGCCGATGCATGTGGTCGCGCGCGACTGGCGGCGCGTGGCCGTCGCCAACTTCCCCATCGCTGGCGCGCGCTAGCCGCGCCAGCGAGTTCCGTTTTCCCATGCCATCGTCAAACGCAATGCAAGGCAAGAAAATACTGATCCTCGGCGTCAACGGCTTCATCGGCCACCACCTGACGCGCCGCATCCTGGAAACCACGCCGTGGGAGGTCTACGGCATGGA
>NZ_JBXAHL010000035.1:0-89984 GCF_058795055.1 Cupriavidus sp. GW823-FHT06D04
CATTCACTCTGACTCTACCGCCCCCAGACTGGGTCAATCGAAATCAGGTGACACGACAACAATTCTGACGCCGGGGGACCACAGCACGCACCAATGCTAAAGGCCAATGAGGAAACCTACCTCGCACCGCTGGCTCAAGCCATTGAAAAGCAAAACATCAACCAATTTAATCACCGTTTCTCGGCGGCGGTGAACGGTTGTAACGCGTGTCATACCGCATTGGGCTATGGCTTCATTCTGTTTAAGGTACCAAAGCTGCCGAAGCAGGAGTTTCTTGACTTTTCCCTCAAGACCGACCCCAAGCGCTGACGTTCGCTCAGCGTCAGGGCGGTTTTCACCATGGAAAACCGCATAGCGCCCTCACGGGCTTCGCCGTACCGCCGGCCACGAATGGTGAACTGGTGCAGATGTTCGTCCGTCCAGCCCATGACCGCCTGGATGACAGGCGTGTGGTAGACGATAGTGCCCATCAAATTGTATTTTGGCCGCTCTCCCCGGTGAAAGACGCCTACCTGTTCTTCCAGAAGGTCGAGTAGCAGAGCGAAATTGATGTGCTCGGCATCCTATGCAGCAAGTTGGTTGGCTATGGCGCGATCCACGGAAGCGGGTTAAGTTTAGTTTGCGTTTGAACGCCATATCGAACTCAAGCGCCCTTAGCAATAGTCTTCAGTCCATAGACAGGGCTGATATAGATCAATGGATTGAATCACGGAACGCTCCTTCAATGTCTTGGCCGTGCGCGGTGGCGGCGCTGGCCGGCGGCCAGTCGCTGCATGAATGGGCCCGTCACGCTGGCCAAGGCACGCTCGCCAGTGATGATGCCAGGGTGCCAGCATGTCTTGGTACTGTTCCCTGACGTTCGTACCGAGCGTCCGGCCCAGGCGCCTTGGCGAATACGAAGCGCGGGCAACTCACAGCGGTTAATCGATTTTTCGTTCTACGGCTCTCTTCTACCGGATCGCGAGCTTTTTTCCGCCGCGGCATCGAGGAGAACGTTGATCGCCCACGTCGCGGGCGCCGTCACGGAGTGCAGCCATTTCCGTCAGCGGATGTCCCGGCAGGCTCGTGGACGCGGCGAAAATCCTCCTTAGCCTGCCTCCCCCACGTCCTCTTCGGAGGTCCTATCAAGTCGCCGGCGCGCGTGGGGGCCCGCGTGCGACCGGTCATTCCTGCGGGATGAGGAAACGCTCGGGACGTTTGCCCAACCACGCAGGCGCCCGCCCTCGTCCGGACCAGGTTTTCCCGGTCTTGGGATCCATATACTTCGGCGGCAGCGGCTCCTTTTCCGCGGGAGCGGAGGCGGTACCGGCGGGCGTGCCCCGACGGCGCCGCGGCGCGACATCTTCCGGCGACAGACCATACTGGGACATCAAGCCGCGAATCTGTTCGATGACGCTCGCGACCTCGGTGGCGCGTGCCTCTTCGATCTGTGCTTCCAAAGCTTATTTTTGCACAATCAGTTCTTTATACGTCGCCATCTCTTCGTCTCCAATTTTCAAGTCACGATTGACTTATACGCATTCTAAAGTCGGTCCACAAGGTGTTCTCTAGATACTGATATGACTTCCCGTGTCAATCGGGATTGGTCTTTGGTTTCTGGTTTGTGCGTTTGATCTGAATTTCCTGAGGGCGACGTAGCAGTAAGTCTCGACGGTGGCTCACACTGGATATTCGCGGGTTGGCTACCGCATTACAGAGGTCTACCTGGACGTCCCCCGTTTGCGAAGGTTTTCGTGCGCGCTGACTGACAGGATAGGTTGCAGCTCTACATTCGGCCTTATTGCAGCCTGACGCGCTGCGGGCCCCTATGAAATCCGCTGACTCGCACCTCATTCCGCCCACGAGCTAAAAGCTCTCTCTGTAATTCAGGTTTGGCGAGCCCCGGTCCGACCTGTGTTGTCATCGCATACGATTGCCACCGCAACCTTTCAACGTGTCGTCCTGTAAAGGGTTATTGCTAGCAATCGCCTTGCATGCCTGGTCGTCTTTCAGCCATGTCTGCAAGCGCCGTTCAATGTCGGCGATCTGCCGGTCGAGCTTATCGAGGTCATTCCACTGCTCGCGCAGTGACTCGATGAGCATGCCGGGTAGTCGCCCGGCGAGTTTCTCCAGAACACCGGGGATTGCCTTGTCGAGCGCCGCTCGGCTCTTGCCCATCACTTCACCATGGCCTGCAAGCCCAGTACGGCCGGGGAGAAGCGCCAGTTGACCACTGCCTCGCGCAGGGCCGCTTCGAGACGGCTGCATTGCGCGATCCGGTCCTCGATAGCACGTCGATTTTCGTCAAAGGCAAGTTGCTGCCACGCGCTATCGAACACAAAGGCGCTGATCCAGCGCCGGTGAGCTGTTCCCCAGTCGGCTCTGCCGCTGTAGCGGACCCCATGTGAAAGCAGAAAGGCCCTCAGCCGTTGGCGGGCGCGCTTCATATCGTCTTTGGCGTTGACCCAGGCGTGACAGATCCCGGAATGCTTCGTCCTCGACGCTGGGCACGTACACCGCCGACAGCTCCCCTGCACGCAACGAGCGCACCAGCTTGACCGCAGCGCGCCGATCGGTCTTGACGCGCTCTCCGGGCTTCTTCGGGATTAGCGACGGCGCGCACACCATGCATTCGAATCCCTTCCCTGCAAGCTGCCGGTAAAGGCCATATCCGCATGGGCCCGCATCGTCTACGAGGCGGGCCAGTTGGTCGCGCTCGAGCTTGCTTACCCGCTCTGCCAGATGGCACAAGTGCGGCTGTTCGTGCGCCGGACGACCACTATCGGTGGCGGCCAACCGGCTGCTGACGGAAATCGAGAAAAACTTCTCGGTGTTCCGGAATCGGCCGGCCAACGCCTCTAGCCCTTTGGATTCGCATGACCATCATCTATGATGTGATTCATGTAATCATCGTATTGCCATCTTGAGGCTCCCATGGAGCAAAAGACCGCTCGGCTTACGCTGCTCATCGATCCCAACAAGAAGGCTGCCTTCGAGCGCCTTTGCGCACAGCAGGATCTGACCGCCTCGCAGGTGATACGGCGTCTTATCCGCGACTACCTGGCCCGGCATGGCGTCCAGTACGTCCCCAGCGGCGTGGACACGGACAAAGCGGAAGCCATGGGCAAAGAGAGGCCACCGGTCGGCGCGCCGTCGCGGCGCGACGCGAAACTTCCCGCCAAGCGCCGTGCGATCCGTCGCGGAGCCTGATCCATGAGCAGCGTGCCCCCTCTTACCCAATGGCTCCATCTCGACTGGATGCTTGTTGTGGTTGGGGCCTGGCTGCTTGTCGGCGTGGCAGGGGTCCTGGTGCTGCATCGGTTTGCCCTGGTATCCCACGTGCTATTCCCCATCGGGGGACTGCTAGGGCTGGCGCTGTTCGGTCTGGCGCTCCACGCCGTATTCCGCGCGCCTGAGGCTGCCGTGCTGCCCATTGGCCTGCCCGCACTGCCGTTCCACCTCCGGCTCGACAGCCTGTCGGCCTACTTCCTGATGGTAATGGGAGGGGTGGCGACCGGCATCTCGACGTTTGCGGCTGGCTACTTCCGCAAGGGCGAAGGCACGCCACCAGGCCTCCTTTGTCTTGAGTACCACCTGTTCCTCGCCAGCATGACCGGGGTGATCCTGGCAGACGATGCCTACTCTTTCATGGTGATGTGGGAAACCATGGCGTTGTCTTCATTTTTCCTGATGACCGCCAACCACCGCATCGCCGAAGTCCGCGCCGCCGGCTATCTCTACATCACGATGGCACGCATCGGAGCGATCGCCATCCTGCTGTGCTTTGGCGTGCTCCAGGCCAACACCGGCGACTATACGTTTGCCAGCATGCGAGGCCAGGCGCTGACGCCGCTCTGGGCCTCGGTCGGTTTCCTGCTGGCGCTGTTCGGATTCGGCGCCAAGGCCGGCGTCCTACCTTTGCACGTCTGGCTGCCGGAGGCGCATCCGGCTGCGCCGTCACCGGTGTCGGCAATGATGAGCGGCGTCATGCTCAACACTGCCATCTACGGCCTGCTGCGTGTGTCCTTCGACCTGCTGCACGTGCGTCTGTGGTGGTGGGGCGGATTGCTGCTGGCCATTGGATTGGCCACCGCGCTGTTCGGCGTGGTCTTTGCCGCGGTACAAACCGACATGAAGCGGCTTCTGGCTTATTCGTCGATCGAGAATATGGGCCTACTCTTCGTTGCCATGGGCCTGACACTGCTGTTTTCAGCCTACGGCATGGCGCCAATGGCCGCCCTGGCCCTGACAGCCGCGCTCTACCATGTCGCCAGCCATGCCTTCTTCAAGAGCCTGCTCTTTCTGGGAACCGGTAGCGTGCTGCATGCCACCGAGGAGCGAAGCCTCGGCAAGCTAGGCGGATTGATTCGCTATATGCCATGGGTGGGCTGGCTGACGCTGCTGGGCGTGTTGGCTAGCGCCGGGCTGCCCCCGCTCGGCGGTTTCGTCTCAGAGTGGCTGCTGCTGCAGAGCTTCCTGTTCACGCCGGGTCTCCCGGAACCGATATTGACCATGCTGATCCCGGTGGTAGCCGCGCTGATCGCGCTGGTGGCGGCACTGGCCGGCTACACCATGGTCAAGTTCTTCGGGGTGATCTTCCTCGGCCAGCCCCGTGAGCCCAAGCTGGCCCACGCGCACGACGCCGGCCGCTGGGAGCGCGCGGGCATGCTGTGGCTGGGGCTGGGTTGTATCGCGCTTGGCCTGCTGCCGACCCAGTTCGTCCAGCTGATCGATCCGGTGACGCAGCAGCTGGTGGCGAGCGGACTCGGCGCCCGGACCGCGGCCAGCGGCTGGCTGCTGGCGCCGACCGGCCTGGCTCAGGCCAGCTATGGGCCGGTCATTTTCCTGCTAGGCATCCTCGCCAGTTTTGCGCTCGCCTACCTGCTGGTGCGCCGCTTTTACCACGGTCGGCTTCGCCGCAGCCCGCCCTGGGCTTGCGGCTTCCCATGGAGCACCGCGCGCATGCAGGACACTGCCGAGGGTTTCGGACAGCCGATCCGCCAGATCTTTGAACCGTTTTTCCTGATGCGCCGCGATCTGCCGACGCCATTCGATGAACAGCCGCACTACCGGGTCACAGTGGCGGATCATTTTTGGCGCTGGATGTATGTCCCCGTGATCGATCTGGCGTCGTATCTGGCCCGGCTGATCGGCCTGTTGCAACAGGGACGCATCTCGGCATACCTGCTGTACAGCTTCCTGACCCTGGCCGCCACGCTATTGGCTGTGATGCGATAAAGGTTACATGAACCTGACCGGAATCCTGTCACAGCTACTCGAGATTGTGATCTCGATCGCGCTGGCGCCACTACTGATCGGCTGGGTCAATCAGTGGCGGGCATGGCTGCAGAACAAGTCGGCACCCAGCCTCTGGCAACCGTATCGAATGCTGCACAAACTATTCAACAAGGAATCGGTGGTCGCAGATAATGCGTCGCCGCTGTTCCGCGCCACGCCCTATGTGGTGTTCGGCTGCATGGCGCTCGCTTGCTCGATCATCCCTACCGTTTCCACGGACCTGCCACTGGCACCGGCCGCCGACGCGATCGCCCTGGTCGGCCTGTTCGCGCTGGCGCGGGTCTTCATCTCGCTGGCGGCGATGGATGTCGGCACCGCGTTCGGAACGCTGGGCGCGCGGCGCGAGATGCTGATCGGCTTCCTGGCGGAACCGGCGCTGCTGATGGTGCTGTTCTCCGCCTCGCTGATCTCCAAGTCCACCTCGCTCACCACCATTGTCGAGACGATCGCTCACCGGGACCTGGCCATCTACCCGGGCCTGGCGTTTGCCGGCGTTGCGTTCACCATGGTATCTCTGGCCGAGAACGCCCGTATACCGGTCGACAATCCCGCCACTCACCTCGAGCTGACGATGATCCACGAGGCGCTAATCCTCGAATACTCGGGCCGACATCTGGGACTCCTTGAATGGGCGGCCAGCCTCAAGCTGTTCGCCTATTCCTGCATCGGCCTGGCACTGTTCTTTCCCTGGGGCATTGCCGAAGCGCATGCTCCCCTGGCCATACTGCTGGCGCTGCCCGCGCTGCTGCTCAAGCTCATCGTGGGTGGGGTCCTGCTGGCGGCGCTGGAGACGGCGAGCGCCAAGATGCGCATCTTCCGTGTGCCGGAGTTCCTGGCCACTGCCTTTCTGCTGGCTGTGATCGGCATGCTGGTCCACTTGCTGCTGGCTCACTGAGAACACGGCAATGACTGCGCTCCTCACCCAGTTCGTCAACCTCCTTGGCGCGGTGCTATTGATCCTCGCCTTCGCCATGATCTCGCAACGACGAATCCTGTCGCTGATTAACCTGTTCACGCTGCAGGGGGCGACCTTGGCGTTGGCCACCGCCGTCGTCGGCTACGTGACGGGCCAGCCGCACCTTTATCTGTCGGCCGGGCTGACCCTGATACTCAAGGTGTTGCTCATCCCCTATCTGCTGCACCGCGTTATCGATCGTCTCCAGATACGCTGGGACGTCGAGACGCTGATCAACATTCCCACTACCATGCTGATCGGCATCATAGTGGTTATCTTCGCCTTCAACCTCACCATGCCGATCTCGCGGCTGTCGCTGAAGCTCGCCAGCGGCACGCTGGGCATCGCGCTGGCCTGCGTGCTGTTGTCCTTCCTGATGATGATCACGCGCTCCAAGGCGGTGCCACAGGTCATCGGTTTCCTGGCGATAGAGAACGGTCTCTTCTTCGCCGCCACCGCCGCAACCTACGGCATGCCGATGGTGGTCGAGCTGGGCATCGCACTGGATGTGCTGATCGGCGTGCTGATCCTGGGTGTGTTCATGTTCCAGATCCGCGAGCAGTTCGACAGCTTGGACATCCGTAACCTTGAGAAGCTGAAGGAGGACTGAGTTGATTTCCTTGGCCATGCTGCTCGCAACCCCGTTCGCCGGAGGGCTGGTGCTGGCGCTGGTGGGACATCGCGAGCGTGCACGCGACATCAATGTCGCGTTCAGCCTGGGCACATTCCTCGCCGCCTGCATGCTTACGGCGCAAATCGTCGCCAATGGCCCGATGCTGGCGTGGGGCCGTGAGTTCTACATCGACCCGCTGAACGTTTTTCTGGTTGCGCTCACCGCGTTCGTGGGCCTGACCACCTCGATCTTCTCGCGGCCGTACATGCGGGTGGAGCACGATCACGGTAAGATGACGCCGCCGCGGCTGCGCCTGTACCACAGCATGTACCAGCTCTTCACCTTCACCATGCTGCTGGCGCTGACGACCAACAATATGGGCATCGTGTGGGTTGCGATGGAGGCCGCCACACTGACCACGGTGCTGCTGGTCAGCGTCTACCGCACCGCCGCTAGCCTGGAGGCGGCATGGAAGTACTTCATCCTGTGCGGGGTGGGGATTGCCCAGGCACTGTTCGGCACGGTGCTGCTGTACATGGCCGCCGAGCAGGTCATCGGCCCGGAGGGTGGCGCGCTGCTGTGGACCAACCTGGACGCGGTCAAGCGCCAGCTCGATCCCAACATCATCACGCTGGCGTTCGCCTTCCTGTTTATCGGCTATGGCACCAAGGTCGGCCTGGTCCCACTGCACAACTGGCTGCCCGATGCCCACGCCGAGGGGCCAACCCCGGTGTCCGCGGTGCTCTCCGGCCTGCTGCTCAATGTGGCGCTCTATGCCGTGCTGCGCTGCAAGGTGCTGACCGATGCGGCGCTGGGCAACCATCTGACCGGCCGCCTGATGATGGGGTTCGGCCTGCTATCGGTGGTCGCGGCCGTCTTCTTCCTGATCCGGCAGCGCGACATCAAGCGCATGTTCGCGTATTCGTCGATCGAGCACATGGGCTTGATGACCTTCGCCTTCGGCATGGGCGGGCCGGTCGCCAGCTACGCCGGCCTGCTGCACATGACGGTGCATTCGCTGGTCAAGTCCGCGATCTTCTTCGCTGTTGGCCACGCCGCGCAGAAAGCTGGCACGCAAATCATGGACGACATCCGCGGACTGATCCGTGTCAGTCCCACGGTCGGCTGGGGTCTGATGGTAGGGGTGCTCGCCATCCTGGGTATGCCGCCGTTCGGGGTCTTTGCTAGCGAGTTCCTGATCGTCACGACCGCCATGCGCGAGCAGCCTTGGGCCACGCCCTTCCTGCTGCTCGCACTCGGGTTGGCGTTCGCCGCGGTGTTCAGTCGGGTGCAACCGATGGTGTTCGGCGACACCACGCTAAAGCCGCTGGCGCATCCGCCAGCGCTGGTCCCGGTGTTCACGCACCTCGCCCTGGGGCTAATGTTGGGTCTTTATATCCCGCCCTATCTCAACACCTGGTACCGGCAGGCAGCCGCCATGCTGGGGAGCTGACCCGATGACACCGTCAGATCTCAGGCTCGATCTGCTGCGGCTGCCCGGGCCCCTGCCAGTCTGGCATGGCCAGGTCGGGCACGACGGCTGGTCCGCCACGGCCCGTGCGGTGGCGGACGCGGGCGGGCGCCTCGTCGCGCTGTGGGGCGTCGACCGGAGTGGCAGCGGCGGTGCGTTGACGGCATGCGTGACGTACGCCACGCCGCGGGGACTGATATGGCTCGAACTGCGGCTTGATGGTATCGCGCCCGCGGTGCCGGATCTGGCCGGCGTATTCCCATGCGCGGGCCGGATGCAGCGTGCCATGACCGACCTGGTGGGTATCGCCGTGCCGGGCAACCGCGATGCCCGGGCCTGGCTGGACCACGGCCTGTGGCCGCCGGGGGCGCGGCCGCTGCAAAGCGGCGCGTCTGCGGGAGCGGCCACGGCCGGCAAACTGCCTGCCGACTATCCTTTCGTGCGTGTGGAGGGTGACGGGGTGCACGAGATCGCCGTCGGCCCGGTGCATGCCGGCATCATCGAGCCCGGCCATTTCCGCTTTTCCGTGGTCGGCGAGAAGGTGCTGCGGCTGGAAGAACACCTGGGCTACACCCACAAGGGCATCGAGCGGCGTTTCGCCGATCTGGCGCCGCTTGAGGGTTTCCGGCTGGCCGGCCGGGTCTCGGGCGATTCCACCGTGGCTTATGCCTGGGCCTATTGCATGGCGCTGGAGTCCGCCTGGGGCTGCACGCCTCCACCGCGGGCGGACTGGCTGCGCGCCCTGATGCTCGAGCGTGAGCGGGTGGCCAATCATATGGGTGACCTGGGGGCGCTGGGCAACGACGCGGGGCTTGCCTTCGGCCAGGCGCAATTCTCGCGCTTGCGCGAAGACTGGCAGCGGCTGTCCGGAGAGGCTTTCGGTCACCGGCTGATGATGGACGCCGTGGTGCCGGGCGGCGTTGCGCGCGACCTGACGCCAGCGATGCTTGAGCGCCTGCGTCAGCAGTGCGACCACATTGAGCGGGAAGTACGCGTGCTGCGTGCGGTGTACGATGAGCACGCGGGCCTGCAGGACCGCTTTCTTGAGGCGGGCCGCGTCACGCCACAGCTTGCCGCCCGGCTTGGGCTGACCGGCCTCGCCGGACGCGCCAGTGGCCGCGCCGTGGACCTGCGCTGCGACCTCGCCTGGCTACCTTACGATAGCTTGACAGTGAAAATGGCCACCCACCGCGGTGGCGATGTCGCCGCCCGCGTGGCGGTGCGATTCGATGAGCTGTTGGAGTCGCTGCGCCTGATCCGCGCTATCTGTGCAGGCCTGCCGGACGGAGCCACGCGAATCGTGCTGCAAGCGCCCGCTCGCGCCGCCATCGGGGCAGGATGGGTGGAGGGCTGGCGTGGCGAAGTCTTCGTCGCGCTCGAACTTACCTATGACGGCCGCATCCTCCGTTGCCATTGCCACGACCCATCGTGGCAGAACTGGCCGGTGCTCGAGCACGCCATCATCGGCAACATCGTGCCGGACTTTCCGCTGATCAACAAATCCTTCAACCTCAGCTATTCGGGGCACGATCTCTGATGTGGCAAATCCTCAAGCAGATTGCCCGCACCGGCATTGTCACCGAGCCGGCGCCGCCCACCGCGGCGGGCGAGCCCGCCTCTATCCAGCGCATTCACCGGGAGCTGCTCGACATTCTCGGTCAGGCGCTGACGATCCGGCAGGTCGACGCAGGCTCGTGCAATGGCTGCGAGCTGGAGATCCACGCACTCGGCAATCCTTACTACAACATTGAAGGTCTCGGCATCAAGTTCGTCGCCAGCCCGCGCCATGCCGACATGCTCCTGGTGACCGGACCCGTCTCGCGTCACATGGAAGAGGCCCTGCGCCGCACCTACGCGGCAACCCCGGAGCCGAAACTGGTAGTGGCGGTGGGCGACTGTGGCTGCACCGGCGGTATCTTTGGGGAGAGCTATGCAAGCTGCGGTCGTGTCGCCAATGTCATCCCCGTAGACGTAACCGTGCCAGGCTGTCCACCGCCGCCATTAGAGATCCTGCGCGGGATTCTGAGCGCCATTCGGCAGCGGCAGACCAATCCCGCACGGCGCTAGCGATGTTGCTCGCCAGGGCGCCTTGTATGCGATGCCCTGCAATTTGCCAACTTAGGCCCAGACTCGCAATCGTCGACACCGCTTGGCCCCGAAAGCACCTAACGCGCGTCGCGCCATGTGAAGCAGACCCATGCGAACGCCTGGGCAACTAGCCCTTTCCTACTACGTATCACCCACGTTCCTTCGCCGCCAAACCAGGTGCGCCGATCTTCGGTTTGGTGGCGTAGTCCACCTCGTACTGCTGCAAATAGTCGCGGATCATCTGGCGAACAATCTGAGATGGCGTCTGGTCTTGGGCGGCACAGAGCGCCTCAAAAGCCTTCTTCTTCTCCGGATCGATCAATACGGTCAGGCGAGCGGTCTTGGATTCCATGCGTTCTGGAGTGTCATGTTATGATAATAGCATTATCATTATATACAATTGCAAGGCTCACCACGTATCCCGCCGACATGAACTGTCGTGATGCCGGAGCGTAAGCAAAACTGCATGCCAAGCACGCACTCGCGGCATCAGTAGGGATGAGCGTTTTGGCTCACTTTTTTTCGATGAGGGCACAGTGGTAGAAGTGACCATAGAGGTGGCCGCCAAGGATGGGCTTCAGGCACGGAATTCCGCGCGCTTGGCTTTCACGGCCAATCAGTTTGAGTGCGACATCCTGCTCACCAGCGGCCCCTGGGTCGCAAACGCCAAGAACGTGATGGAGGTCATGCGGCTGTCCGCTCCGGCGGGGACGTACATACGCATCCAGGCGGACGGCGTGGACGAGGCCGCCGCTGTCGTTACCATCGCGGCCTTGCTCAGGGGGGATGCACTCCCCAAGTCTCTCTAATGGAAACGGACAGATGCACGCCGACCGCTCCTCGTTCGAGGCCTATCTGAAATTCCTGGCCGAGGCGACCAGCGACGGTACGCCCCAGGTGTTGGAAACCAAGCACGCGCTGTCGCTGCATTTCGACGCACTGGCCACCCAAAGCTTCATGTCGCGCAAGGATCCCGACAAGCTCGTGCTGGGTTACACCAGGACGATGATGGGGTTCCTGCTGTTGCACCCGACTCCAACCAGAATCTCGATGATCGGCTTGGGTGGCGGTTCACTTGCCAAATACTGCTACCGGCATCTACCCAACACCAAGGTTGTGGCAATTGAGATCAATCCGGCGGTCATCGCCTTGCGCGAGCAGTTCCAGATCCCGCCGGACGACGAACGACTCGAGGTGGTTTGCGCGGATGGCGCCGAATATGTCGCGAACCAGAATGCGCGTCCGGACGTCATCCTGGTGGACGGCTTCCTGGCCGACGGCATGCCGGTACAGCTTGGCACCGCGGATTTTTATGCCGCCTGTCATGCACGCCTGGCCGACACCGGTGTGCTGGTCGCGAATTTTCTCGAAAGCGATCCCGATATCCCGCTCTATCTGGAGGAAGTCAGCGCCGTGTTCGGCAAATCAATGTCGATTTCCCTGTCCGAGGACAGTGCTAACTACACGCTGTTCGCCTGGAAAGGGGCACACAAGCTGCCCGCTCTAGAAGCACTGAAGGCGCGGGCGCGCATCCTGGAAACGGCGCATTCGCTGAACCTGACTGCAGCCGCTCACCGTCTGAAACGCGGCGAGCGCCTTGCATCGGATCGTGCCGCCTGGCCCAAGCTGGCAAGGCGGTCGGTCCGGTATTGACAAGCCTCTTCCTTGCGTGCAGGCCTTCTCACCAACGCAACCATGCCAATCCTGTACTTGCGTAAGCTGACCGGGAAGGAGCGCAGTCCCGACAGCAATCGGCAACTGGCCTGCTACCTGGCCTTTGTTGCCGGAGCAACCAACGCAGGCGGCTTCCTCGCCGTGCAGCAGTATACCTCGCACATGTCGGGGATCGTGTCCGCCATGGCTGACAACCTGGCGCTTGGCAGTTTCTGGCTGATGTTGGACGGCCTGGGGGCGCTGCTGTCGTTTCTGGCGGGCGCCGCCTGCTCAGCGGTGCTGATTAACTGGGGTCGGCGCGAGCACCTGCATAGCGAATACGCATTGCCACTCATGCTGGAAGCCGCGCTGTTGGTGTGTTTTGGCCTGCTTGGAAGCAATCTCGAGCACCACGAATGGCTGTTCGTGCCGGCAACGGTCATGGTGCTCTGTTTCATCATGGGCTTACAAAATGCCATGATCACCAAGCTGTCAAACGCCGAAATCCGCACCACGCACGTGACCGGAATGGTCACGGACATCGGCATAGAACTGGGCAAGCTGTTTTACTGGAACTTGTCCAGAGCCGACTTGAGCAAGCCACCGGTGCTCGCCAATCGGCACAAACTGCGGGTACTCATCACGCTCATCGCATTGTTCTTCGCCGGCGGGATCATTGGTGCCCTGGGGTTCAAGCACGTCGGGTTCAGCGCCACGCTCGTGCTGGCAACCCTGCTGCTCGCCCTCGCGGCAGTCCCTGTGCTCGACGATGTGCGTCTGCACTTGTGGCGCCGGGACCTTCTGCCTCATTTGGCCTCACGCTCCCGGCGTTGGGCTCGCGCAGTCAAGGAAGATGCGCACGCGGTGTGGCTGGCCGCGCAAGATCGCCGCACGCCATGGTATGCGAAAGCGCTAGCCTTGCTGGTCGCCGCCTATGCCTTGTCGCCCATTGACCTGATTCCGGATTTCATTCCAGTGCTCGGCTATCTGGATGACGTGGTGGTGGTGCCTCTCGGCTTGTTGCTAGCAATACGATGGATTCCGGTTGAAGTGATGCGCGAGCATCGCGCAGCGGCCGCTGCAGCCATCAGCCGCCCCGTCATCCACGTCGCGGCGCTGGTGATCGTAACGCTCTGGGCCATTGCTGCGGTGTCGGCATTGATCTGGCTCGTGCAACATCTTCCCGGGCGGGGAGGCAACTGAAAGGACGGCCCGAACTGGCACAGCCATCGGCCAGCCCCTCAGTGAAGTCGCGGTCTGGCTGACGCCGGGGGCAGAAATGATGCGCTTTGCGAACGCCTCAGGCGGAAGCGAGGCGCGTGAGCGCGCAATTAAATGAGCGAGAACCTACGTACAAGCCTGCTTGCGCTAATCGCCCTTGGCAAAGAGCGCGGTTTCCTGACGCGTGGTGAGCTGAGCGATCAGCTTCCGGATTGCGACGAAACATCAGGTGCCATCGACCGGACGCTGGCGATGGTGGCCGATCTCGGCATCGAGGTGGTCGACCGAGCGCCGGCGGAAGCTCCAGCTTGGCTGACTCAGGATGCGGCACCCTCCGCAAATGAGGAGGATGTCGCAGAGGAAGTCGCCGCGGCCATCACGCAGAGCGACGGTCGATTGACTCGCACGACGGATCCCACGCAGATGTACCTGCGAGAGATCGGCGCGATCCCTCTTCTGACGCGCGGGGAGGAGGTGGCCATCACCCGGCGCATCGAAGACGCATTGGCGGAAATGATGGCGGCGATGGTGGCTTGCCCAGTCGTGGTTTCCGAACTCCTGGCTATGGCCGACCGGGTTGCCTGCGATGAGATGGCATTTGATGATCTGGTCGATCACATTGTGGAGCCGCAAGCCGAGGCAGGCGGTAGCCTGCAATCAGAAGCGCAGGTGCAGACCGAAACGGAGCTGGAAGGTGACGATACAGGGCTCGACGATGGCGATCCGGTGCCGATGACGTCTTCTGATAGCGAATCACTGCGATGGCGGGGCATTGCCTTCGAAAGGTTTGCAGCAATCCGATGCCAGGCCAATGCGCTTGCCAGAGTCGCTTGCTGCCCAAAAGCAGAACCCACCCAGTATGTCAGGGTGCTGATCACCCTCCAATCTGAGCTTGCGGCATTCCGCTTTAGCCCGCCCGCCATTGCGGAGCTCACACAGATCCTTGAAGCGTTGATCGGGGAGGTTCGTCAAACGGAGTGCCACATCGCCGAGATTCTGATCGACAAATGTGGCATCGCGCGCGAAGTGTTTCTAGAAGGATTCAGGGATCAAGCCGCAAATCTAGACTGGATGAAAGCGCTCGCCGCCGAGAACCCTGCCATTCGCGCTCACCTGACAAGATGGGCGCCTGAAGTGCGAGCGCTTCAGCAACAGTTGCGTGCCCTGGAGGCCCGCGCCGGGATGCCGCTGGGGGATCTGCGGGAAACCGCCAAACGAGTCGCGAAGGCGAAGACGAAAGCCCTGCAAGCCCGGTCCGAGATGATCGGGGCCAACCTCCGACTGGTGGTCTCCATCGCCAAGAAATACCAGAACCGTGGCTTGCCGTTGCCGGATCTCATCCAAGAGGGAAATATTGGACTCATGCGCGCCGTAGACAAATTCGATTACCGGCGCGGCTACAAGTTCTCAACCTACGCCACCTGGTGGGTTCGGCAGGCGGTCATACGTGCCATCGCCGATAAGGCGCCCTCCATTCGTATACCGATGCATCTTGTGGAGGCCATGGGCAAGATCAACCGGCATTCACGCGAGATCTTCAGGGAAACTGGCGCCATGCCAACGCCGTCCATGTTGGCTGCCCGTTTGGCGATGAGCGAGAAACAGATCAAATCCATCCTGAATCTCGTCAAGCAGCCGATCTCGCTGGAGACGCCTTTGGGGGAAAGCGGGGATGCCCTACTAGGAGACACCTTGGCTGACGAGGACACGGTATCCCCAGTGGACGCGGCGACCCAGGTGGCACTCCATCAGGAAATGGAAACCGTTCTGGCAAGGCTAACCCCGCGCGAGGCAAAAATTTTGCGCATGCGCTTTGGCGTAGGGCTGCAGACAGACTACACGCTGGATGAAATCGGCGCGCAGTTCGGTCTGACCCGCGAGCGCATCCGCCAACTGGAATCCCAGGCATTGCGAAAGTTGCGAAAACCTGAGCTGACGACACGGCTCAATGGCTTCGTAGAGAGAAAGACATGAGCGACGAACAGTATCACCGTGCCGTGGACCTGATCCACTTGCTCTACGCAGCACTGGTCGGCCGGATGACGCCCGGCGGAGGCGAGGAAGCCCGTGAGCTGGCCGAGAGCGCTATGCAAGAGGCGTCGGAATTCCTCGGACTACCGTCGAAGGAACGGTAGTTGAACGAGATCGCGGCGCACAGTTGGGTTGAACGTAGCGCACGACCTTCCGCTACCTCGGCTCGCTACTGACCTACTGCTTGATACCTGCACCAATGAATAGTCAAAAGATCAGATTTCTTCGCTCACGAATTCCCAAGTTCGAGTGCACCCCTGGATGTCATGACTGTTGTGGCCCTGTGACAACCTCAACGGAGGAAATGTCGAGGCTTCCCGTCAAGAGCGATGCTGAGCACGAAACTGCGCTGGCAAACCTAAGTTGCCCTCATCTTGGTACCACGGGATGCAGCGTGTATTCGGAGCGCCCATTGATTTGCCGCTTGTTTGGAACGACCCCAAGGCTTGCCTGCCCGAACGGAAACCGGCCGGACAAAATGATCGATCCGGACATTGAACAACAGATTCAGCGCTTCTTTCTAGAGACACGTCACGTGCTGGTCTGACTGAGGCAAGAGGCCACAGCCGGTAGGCAACAACGGGGCGCAGGCAATTCGCTATCGTAACGCGCGCATTGCGCAACAGAGCCAACGGTGGCTGCCGGCAATGCCGGTGGTATCTGGGGCCTCGGGCCACAGACCAAGTAGGCGCTGAATGAGACCGGGCGACAATCTGGTCTGTCGCGCGGGGCGTTCGCCAATCGAATCCGAGGCGTTGTGCACGTCGCGCGAACCGGGCACTCGACGCCTCTCGATACCTATCGCGAGCGCATCATTTCTGAACGCGCTCCTTCAAAGAACGGCTTTGAGGACGTCCGCTGCCCGGTTCGCCTCTGCTTGCGAGTCAACGGCCACGTACGCGACGAATTGCGTACCGATCACCGCCGCTGAAAAGCCATGGAGGTTGATCCCTGCTTCGGCTAGGTCCTCGGTCATTGCAACGGCAAGCCCCGGCTGATTGCTGCCCTGGACTCGAACACAGTGCTGCTTCCGCGCGATATTGAACCCTGCCACGGCCGCCGCCACCATTTCCCGATCTCCCTGCAGCGGTGTGACAAACACGAGGCATTCGCCAGGCCTGTCTGGACTGCGCCGTGCAATGATGAATTGCAGGTCGGCCCCGACATCGCGCAGGGTCGTCAAGATCGCGGCCAGGCCGCCGGGCTTGTCCGGAATGCTCGCCACCCAGACTTCCACTTGTTCCACGAGCAGTTCCATTGTCGCTTCTCCTAGCCCTTCTCGTTCGGTGCAAGCGGCCGCTTCCCGTATCGGCTGGTCATCCAGCCGTGGCGCACCATCCATTGAATGGGTGCTCAGCGAGTAGCCGTCTTCTTGGAGCAAACGGCGGACGTGTCTCGATGCCATCGCTTTAAGCGGTAGACCAGCACGGGGATCTTGCTATGGGTCAGCACCTTCAGCGACGTCAGTGGCAAGATGCACCACATGATGATGCACCAGAACTGGATGCAGCCGCGCCAACCTTGAGGACTACCGCGGGCGATTACGCTTGCATTTCTGCAAAAGACCGGCCCAGTCGACGACGTCGGTCAGTCTCAAGGCTACTGATTCGAAGTCAGGACCAGCGAACATATGCGTTTGCCTGTCCCCTTCATGCAAATGATAGTGCTCCTCAGATGAAGAGAGTTGATGAAAGACAATACCTGCCTCAACTCGGACTGGTCCACGCCAATCGAGGCGTAGCTCTCATGCGCCACTCATCGGTAAGGTCGGTCACAAACCTGACTCAGAGGACGTTTAGCGGGATCTTTAAATAGCGAACGCCATTCGCATCGGGCGGCGGCAACTCCCCGGCTCGGATATTGACTTGCACCGACGGCAGAAGCAGCGTGGGCATCGCCAGCGTCGCATCGCGCGCCTGGCGCATGGCCACGAACTGTTCCTCGCTCACGCCGTCATGCACGTGGATATTGCCTTCGCGCTGAGCGCGCACCGTCGTTTCCCATGCAGGCCCGCGCCCCTCGGGCGGATAGTCGTGACACATGAAGAGCCGTGTATTACTCGGCAGGTCCAGCAGCTTGCGGATGGAGCGATACAACTCGTGCGCGTCGCCGCCCGGGAAATCGCAGCGAGCCGTGCCGACGTCCGGCATGAACAGCGTATCGCCCACAAAGACCGCATCACCAATCTGGTAAGCCATGTCGGCGGGTGTATGTCCTGGCACATGAATCGCCCTGCCGGTCAGGCCGCCGACGGCAAACGTCGCTCCGTCGTCGAACAGTTGGTCGAACTGCGACCCGTCGAGCCGGAACGTCGGTTCCAGATTGAAGAGTTTCTTGAACACCCCCTGTACACGGCGAATGTTCTGGCCTATTGCTATCTGGCCACCCAGGCGGCGCTTCAGGTATGGCGCGGCAGACATGTGGTCGGCGTGCGCATGCGTCTCGAGAATCCACTCGACACGCAGTTCGTGCGCGCGCACAAATGCAATGACCTTATCAGCACTTGCCGTAGATGTCCGCCCCGCCTTGGGGTCGTAGTCCAGCACTGAGTCGATGATGGCGCACTCGGAGCGCCCCTCCTGAAAGACCACGTACGTCACGGTCCAGGTCGCAGGGTCGAAGAACGGCTGGATAGTCGGGTGCACGCTCGCCTCCTTGGATGCAGTGCATTCTATTCACATACATTCTATTGTTTCATATAATATTAACAAGCAAAATGTAACCGACCTATGGACCAACCCCACTCCGCCATCGACCTCGCCAGCATGCAAGTTGCAGCGGCGCAGGCCTGCGCCCTGCTCAAGGTGCTTGCCAATCCGGATCGCCTGCTGCTGATGTGCCGCCTGTCCCAAGGCGAGCTGTCTGTCGGTGAGCTGGAGGAACAGCTCGGCATCCGGCAGCCGACGTTGTCTCAACAGCTCGGTGTGCTGCGCGAGAACAGCCTGGTGGCGACGCGCCGTGACGGCAAGAGCATCTTCTATTCGGTGGCGAGCCCCCAGGCGCTTGCCGTCATGGCGGTCCTTTATGAACAGTTCTGTGCCAACCAGGAGGCGACATGCTGATTGACCTCGCTAACTTCACGCCCGGCCTGTCACTGGTCGGCGGGCTCATCATCGGTGTGGCAGCCGCCGTGCTGCTGCTGTTCAACGGCCGCATTGCCGGCATCAGTGGCATCTTCGGCGGCCTGCTCAGCCTGCCTCGCAAGGACATGGCCTGGCGCCTGACCTTCCTCGCTGGCCTGGTTGGCGCTCCTGTGATTGCGAGCCTGCTCGGCAAGCCGGCCATTGCGGATATTCAGGCAAGCTGGGGCGAAATCCTGGCCGCCGGCTTCCTGGTCGGCCTTGGCACCCGCTACGCCAGCGGCTGCACCAGCGGCCATGGTGTGTGCGGCATCTCGCGCGGCTCCATCCGCTCGCTGGTCGCCACCCTCACCTTCATGGTGGCGGGATTCCTGACTGTTTTCGTGCAACGGCACCTGATTGGAGGGTGATATGACCGCCATGACTGCACTCCTCGCAGGCTTGCTATTTGGCATTGGCCTGATGGTCTCCGGTATGGCCAACCCGGCCAAGGTGCTGGGCTTTCTTGACCTTGCAGGAACCTGGGATCCGTCCCTCGCTTTTGTGATGGCCGGTGCCATTGCCATTGGCTCGCTCGCCTTCCTCATCGCCAAACACCGCAAGCGCTCCTTCCTGGGGCTGCCTGTGCAACTGCCGGCCAGCACGACCGTAACGCTGCGGCTGGTCCTGGGCAGCGCCGCCTTCGGCGTCGGCTGGGGTCTGGCCGGCTTCTGCCCTGGCCCCGCGCTGGTTGCCCTGGGCGCTGGCTATCCGAAGGCTATTGGCTTTGTGGCAGCAATGGTTGCTGGCATGCTCGTGTTCGAGGTCGCGGAGCGCGCCAAATCAAGCATGCAACGGGCGTAGGCACGCCAGCACTGGCAGCGAAGTGCCGTTGGATAGAGGTGTGGCAGAGGAACAAACAATCCGCCGCAGGGCTGGCGCCGACGGGCGAAGTGGCGCTTTGCACGGTTCCTCCTGACTTGCCGCCCTCATAGTCAAATTCTAGGTATTCCGCCCCGGATGTGTTCCTGGCCAACATGAGGGCATCAGCAAATGCTCTGCGCAGATTGCTCCGGCGCGCAGACCAGCACATCGATGGGACTGAACGCCCGGTACACCCATCGCTTCGTTGATCCCAATCAACTCAAATCCCTGACCGCCGCATACCTTGGACTAGGAACTGTCATG
Organism: Cupriavidus sp. GW823-FHT06D04; assembly: GCF_058795055.1. Taxonomy (NCBI): domain Bacteria; kingdom Pseudomonadati; phylum Pseudomonadota; class Betaproteobacteria; order Burkholderiales; family Burkholderiaceae; genus Cupriavidus; species Cupriavidus sp. GW823-FHT06D04. Next base: position 19,557 of record NZ_JBXAHL010000035.1, read on the forward strand.
TCTTCTTAGGAGGATCTCCCATGTCCACCAACCATCGCCTCTCCACCCTTATCACTGCGGCCTTCGTGCTCGCTTGGGCGCCAGCAGCTTTCCCGGCGTCACCGGCTACCGGCACGGAGCATGAGCAGCACCATCCTGAAAAACAACAAAATATGCCTCCGGTCGTAGTCCCCGGAGTTTCCAGCGATGCAAGGCTGGACGCCCAGGTTGCCCACCTGCGTGCCATCAGAGAGCGGCTTGCGCGGGCCAAGACGCCGGAAGAGCGCCAGGCCCTCTTGGCTGAACGCCATCAGGTCATGCAAGATGCAATGGCCATCATGCAAAAGGACATGATGAAGATGGGCGGCCCTGCTCGTATGGCTCCTGGCAAAAGAGTCGCCAAGGGAAACGCCCCATCAAATCAAATGCAGATGTGCCAAGACATGGCGGGTAGTCACATGGCGTTCATGCAGGAAATGATGCAGACGATGGCCAACGACCAAGGCATGGGCCCGGGCATGGGCCCGGGCATGGGTCCGGGCATGGGTCCGGGCATGGGTCCGGGCATGGGTCCGGGCATGGGCCCGGGCATGGGTAGAACGATGGCGCCAGGCGGATGATTGGTCTAGCCGTAAGGTTTGGCCCTCGCGCGGACCGATCCCGTTGGACCGGCGACCTGCCAGCCCCTTGCCGTCCGGCCGTGCGCGCTTGCGACAGCAGTCCCGCTGCAGCAGCAGAACGGAGTGAGCGTCTGCGAAGCTTTCAGCGTAGCGTCGCCGGCGCCGAAGCGTGTGGATATGCCCGAAGTGAGGATCACATCATGGACAAGCCGGTCTTTGATTACGCGGCCCGTTGGCAGCGCGCGGCGGCTTTGATGGAGCAGCAGGACGTCGACGCGCTGCTGCTGATGAAACCTGCAAATCTTGCATATTTCACTGGCGACGGTCGACCTTGCGCGCTGGCGCTGCTGACTCGCACGCTGCATTGTGTTGTTGCCGTGCCGGCTTGTGATCTGGCCAGCATTCGTCGCACTTCCGTCGCAACCGAGCTTCGCTCTTTCCAGAGCGAAGTCGAGATGTTCCACGGCTTCCGCGATGTATTAAAGGAACTCGACCTTACACAAGCAACGATTGCCATCGAGAAGAACTTTTTCGACGCCGCCTTATATGAAGTCTTTGTTGCCCACATCCTACCGAAAGCCCATGTTGTATCCGCTACACCAATTGTTTCGCAACTCCGCATGTTGAAGGACGTGGCCGAAATGTCAAGCATAAAGGCTGCCGCTAAAGTAGCAGACTCGGGGATGGATACGGTTTCGCGTGCGCTGCGGCCGGGGATTCGGGAAATCGAGATCGCCGGTGAAGCAGAATTCGCCATGCGAAAGGCTGGCGCCGAGGGATGGGCATCGGTAACGTATGTCGCCTCCGGCTGGAGAGCGGCGATGGCTCACGGTCCTGCATCCCGGAAAACCATCGCACCCGGAGAAGTCGTTCAGGTCCACCTCGCTCCAATTGTGGACGGATACACTGCAGACTTATGCAGGACGTTTCTTGTCGAGCCGATAGCTACTGACGCGGCGAAGGCATTGAGAGCCTACGTTATGGCGCAGGAGCGTGGAATTGCCGCGGCAGTCCCCGGGGCGGATCTGATGGGCATTGACGGTGCGATGGCCGCCTCGCTCGAACACGAAGGTTATGGGGACAAGTTCCTACGCCCTGTGTTCCATGGTATCGGGATCGAACATGAAGAGGCTCCCATCCCGGGCGGTCATGCAGTTGTCCATGGCGAGCAAAAAGTCGATCATGTGATGGCGGGTATGGTACTCGGCGTCGGAAACTGCGGCATCTATCGCGAAGACTACGGTGTACGGGTCGAGGACACGATTTGGGTAAGCGAAGAAGGTCCGGTTCCCCTGACATGCTATCCGAAGCTCATTCACTGAAGGCTACGGAATGCTGCGTTCGATCACGCGCTGGCCGTCCGCCAGGTTGTTCGATGGATAGCGGATCAACTGGAGGCCCTCGGGCAGCGGATCAAGCAATTCGGCCTCCTCCGCATTCCTGTGACCGATTCGCACTTCGCGCCGTGCCGCGCGGCCATTCACGACCGAGAACACGCACCATGACGCCGTGTCGCACCGGAAGATCGAACTGACCGGGATTTTGAGCGCATTCTCTGCCCGCCATAGGCGGATCCTGGCGATCACCCGAAAGCCATCTCCCAGCTGCGCAGGCGGTTCGATCACGTCAATAATCACATTGGTCCGTTTTTCCTCGATGCCGAGGACCGATATCTTGGTGAAGGCATGCGGCTCGACCCGCCGCACGATACCGCGGACCTGCGAGTCGCCGCCCCAGCCGTCAATATGCACGGGCATCCCCGCTTGCACCTTCACCGCTTCGGTGGACAGCAGTTCCGCCACGATCTCCAGGTCGTGCGGATCGCCGAGCGTCAGCAACGGCGTGCCTGCGCTCACGATCCGTTCACTGCGTTCGGGCAGTTCCAGCACCGCCCCTGCGACAGGGGCCGTCACCGCGACCATGGACGAGGACCCGCCCTTGAGCTCGCGCAATGCCAGCATGCCGGCCTCGGCCACCCGGACCTCCTCCAGTGCTGCGCTGGCCCGTGCCTGCGCCGCTGCCAGTTCATTGCCCGCGGTAATGCCAAGATTGGCGGCCTGCTCGCCCGCTTGCGCCGACAGGAAGCGCTCGCGCACCAGGCGGTCGATCCGCTGCCGCTCGCGCTGGGCTTGCGCATAGTCCTCGGCAGCGTGTCGGACCCGTTCCAGCGCCTCCCGATGCATTGCCCGCGCGGCGGCCACCCTGGCCCGCACCTCCTCCTGCTCCCGCGCACTCAGCGGCAATGGCGCCAGTTCGGCGAGGACCTGTCCGGCCTCGACCAGGTCGCCTTCGCGCAGTCCAATGCGCATCAGCCTGCCGCTGACCGGCGCCGTCACGACAAAGCGCTCCTTGCTTCGGGTCTCGCCCTCCTCGCTGGTCGTGACCTCGAGCGGGCCGCGCACGGCCTGCACCGTGTCAACCACCAACGGCGCAGGCATCAGCAGGTAGGCGGATTCGGCGATCAGCCCGATGGCGACGAGGACGATGGCGGCCGTACCGCCCGACAGGCGCATGGCGTGCTACTCCCGCGTCTTCAGCACAGCGACCAAGTCAAGGTGCTGGAGGCGCCGCAAGGCAAGCAGGCCTGCCACGAGCGCGGCGCACGCTGCGGGCACCATGGCGAAGATGAGCGTGGTCCGCTCCAGCACAAGCGGAATCCGGAAGGCATCCCGATCGAACACCGGCACCAGCAGTGCGCAAAGGCCATAGCCTACGGCGATGCCGAACGGTAATGCCGCGGCCGTCAGCAGCGCCTGTTCGCCAATCAGGATGGTTGCGACTTCGCCCAGCGAGAAGCCCAGGACTCGCAGGCTCGCCAGCTCGTTGCCGCGCTCGGAGAGCGCTATGCGGATATTGTTGTAGACCACGCCGGCGACGATGACCGAGGCAAACCCCGCCAGGACCAGGCTCGAAATGACGAAGGTACGATCCAGCGTATTGCCGATGCTTTCCAGCACCGCACTGCGCACGATGACGGAGCTGATCGCCGGCAGGCGCTTCAGCCTCCTGTACAGCGGCTCCGCCATCCGCGTGTCGATGCGCAGATGGACGCCACTGATGGCGGGGCTTTCGCCGAGGTGCCGCGACAAAGCCTGGCGCTCCACATAGGCGCCAAGGCCTAGCAGGTCGTCAACGGTCGCTGTCACCGGCAGGGTGAAAACGTTGCGCCGGCCCTCCAGCAACGCCACCTCGACCCGGTCGCCGACTTGCAGGTGCAAGGCCGCTGCCAGCCTGGCGGAGATGACCACTCCATCCGCGCTGACCTGCTGGCGCCCCATGGTATGGCCGACCACCTCGTGCAGGTCCGAATCGGCGTCAAGGCCCGTGAGTTCCACCCGCTTCGCGCGGTGGCCGTGGCGTAGCCAGACCGGGGCAACCCGAAAGCTTTCAGCTCGCAGGATGCCGGGCAGCTGCACCACGTCGAAGACGGCGGCGGCGGGTTGTGGGTCGGTGAAGATCAGCGTCACGTCGTCGTGCTGTGCCCGGCCGAACTGCAATGCGAGAATCTGGTTCACCCCGTCCAGCCCGAACCTGCCGACCACCATCAACCCGACGGCCAGGGCGATCCCCATCATCGAAAGCGCGGCCTTGCCCGGCCGCCGGGCAAGGTTGCGGAGGATCAGGCGCAACGGGATCGGCATCGCGCGCAGCAGGCCGATGCGATCCAGCAGGCCCGCGCGGAAACCCTCGGGCAGCTCTGGTCGCATGGCTTCGGCGGGCGGCAACCTGGTCGCGCGCCACACCGAGGCGCCGGCCCCAACCGTCGCCGCCGCTGTGCTCGCCAGCACGGCCAGCACCAGCGCGCGCGGGCTGAGCTCGGCCTGCAGTTGCGGAAAGTGGAAGTACTGGCGATACAGAGCCACCATCAGCTGCGCCAAATAGAAGCCTCCCGGTATCCCGGCTGCGATGCCGACCCCGACGGTGACAAGTCCGAACCGCAGGTACTGAAGGGCGACAGTGCGATCTGCATAACCGAACGCCTTGAGCAAGCCGATCTCGGCGCGCTGGACGGTTACGAGTCGGCTCAGCAGCGCGTACAGGAGGAATGAGGACACCGCGAGAAACATCGCCGGCACGTACGTGGCGGTGATGCCGATCTCGGCGAGCTCGTCGGTCAGGAACCGATGGGACAGCTGGTCCTCCCTGCCGTAGGCCCCGAGGCTGCCGTAGCGCGCCAGCAGGCGGTCGAGCGGGCCGATGACCTGGCGCGCATCCGCGCCTACGTCGAGCGTTAGCGCCACATCGTTGAACGCGCCCTCCATGCCGAACGCTGATGCAATCGCATCCCGACCCATCCACAGCACGCCGAAGCGGCGGTTATCCGGGAACACCATGCCCGGGCCGACTTCATAGACATATTCGGGGGATATTCCGATGCCGACCACTTCCAACTGCCGTTCGCGCCCGTTAAGGATGGCTGCGACGCGGGAGCCCACCTCCAGACCGTTCGCGGCAGCAAATGCGGCGCTGGCCACGACCTCGCCCTCCCGGGCGGGGCTCGGATAGTTTCCGTACAACAGGAAGAGCGCGTTTGCCACTGGCACGCCGGTGGCCGGCAAGGAAACCAGCCGCAGGGTGGCGGGCTCGCTGAAGCCTGGCACATCGCCGGTCACGTCGCGCACGATCCGCGTCTCGACGCCCCTGACGCCTGACAGGGCACGAATCTGGTCGGCGACACCCCCCGGCGCACGCTTGACATTGGCGAACACATCAGCAAATCGGTGGCTGGCGTAGTAGCGCTCCTGCGCGATCGCCAGTGACTGCCAGGCGCCTTGCATCCCGACCAGGACGGCGATGCCGCAGGCAACCACCAGCGCGGCGGCGATCACCTGCCCGCGCAGCCGCCATAGGTCGCGCCCCAGCATTTTCGTTCGGACGCTTACCATGACAGCTCCGAGGGGCTGGCGCGCGTGGCATGGCGCTCGATGCCGGTGATGCTCCCGCTGCTGATATGAACAACGCGGTCGGCCATCGCCGAGATCGCTGCATTGTGCGTGATGACCACGGTAATAGCGCCCAGCTCGCGGTTCACCCGTTCCAGCACCTCAAGCACCAGCTTTCCCGTGCTGTAGTCGAGCGCGCCGGTTGGCTCGTCGCACAGCAGGATGTCCGGGCGCTTGGCCACAGCGCGCGCGATGGCCACGCGCTGTTGTTCGCCGCCGGAGAGTTGCGCCGGAAAGTGATCCTTGCGCTGCACCAAACCCACCATGCCGAGCGCACGCAGCGGCTCCAACGGGTGCAGGGCGATCTCTGTGACCAGGGCGACGTTTTCCAGCGCGGTGAGACTGGGGATCAGGTTATAGAACTGGAAGACAAAGCCAATGTGCTCACGCCGGTAGCGAGTCAGGCCCGTGTCATCTGCCTCGGTAAGGTCGTGATCGCGGTACACCACCGTCCCGGTACTGGGCCGGTCCAGGCCGCCGAGGATGTTCAGCAGCGTCGACTTCCCGCTCCCCGAGGCACCCAGCAGCACCACGAATTCGCCACCGAACAGGTCGAGGTCGATGCCAGCCAGCGCGCGGACCTGGATCTCGCCCATGTCGTAGGTCTTACCGACGTTCCGCAGCCGAAACAGCGGCTCGCGGCCGTTCGCGGTGCCGTTGCCACTGCCTGTCGGGATGACGGCGTTCATCCGCGCCTACGCTGGCGTGGCCTTCGGCTTGATCAGCACCACCGGGCACGGCGCATGCGCGATCACGCGGCTCGCAACCGAGCCCATGATGGCGTCCAGGAACGCCCCGCGTCCATGCGTGCCCATGATGATGGCCTCGGCGTCGACCGACTGCGCGTATGCCACGATGCGCTCGGGGGCGAACCCTACCAAGCCGTGCCAGGCCGTTTGCACCCCAGCTCCCTGCAGGATATCAATTACGGATTTCATGACCCTGGCGTTCTCGTCGGCATGCCAGGCCTCGATGTCTTGCTTGTTGATGTAGGACTTGACCTCGCCGGACACATCGGGCACACAGTGCACGACATGCACGCACACGTCCTCCCTGAACAGCTTCCGACTCGCCACGAATTGCGCAGCCGCATCGCTAAAGGCCGTTCCGTCGGTCGCCAGGACAATATTCTGCATCGCACCCTCCGCATTACATGCGAAAACGTCATGGGTATGAATCCCTATTCGGCCTCACGCTTTAACCATTCCGTTCGAGCGCGACCGCCGAGGATTTGCCGGATGCGAGTTTCGCCGGACAACAGGAAACCGGAGATCTCGCGCATATGGCATACCACCGCCTACCCGAAGTTGCCCTTCCATCGGTCGAAATGGACTGTACACCATACGCGGCGGGCGTAATGTAATATCCAGCGCATCAGGAAAGGCTCTCGGAGCCGGCGCAGCACTCTCGGCCGAACAGCACTAGTCCGCCGGCATGGCTGCTAGAACCGGCATCGGCCAACGCTTCAGTCATCAAAGTCCCACAGTTGATGCAGATCCAGTCGTAGCCGACTGTCGGCCTCCAGCGTATCAACCACGACCGCGCGCTCAGCCAGCATGGTGTCGGCCAACGCGCGCCGAATCATCAATAGCTCGCTCAAGCTGGTTTCACCCGCTTTGTAGGCGCGCCCCGTGCGCTCGGCAGCACTGCGCTGTAGTGCAAGCGCCTCGGACAGCGCCTTGGCGGCGGCCCGCTTGCCCTCCAGGCCACCGTATAGCACCTCGAACTCGGCACCGATCCGACGCTCCACCGCCACGCGGCGGCGGGCTGCCGCCTCCGCGTCGGCAGCGGCGGCCACTGCCACCGAACGCCGGTGCGCGGAGCCAAGCGGCATGCTGACGCTCACGCCCGCGATCCGCTCCGCACCGCCGCGCTCGATGGTAACGAACACGCCCACTGTCGGGTCAGGCTTGCGCTCCAGATCGCTGCGCCGGGCCTGCCGCTGCGCTTGTGTTTCCTCGGACAGGGCGAGGCGAAATTCATGGCTGTCCTCCACATAGCGATTGCGCAGCGTCCCGGTAGGGTCATCCGGCAAGGGCTGCAGGCGAGCGTCGGCAGGCAGGCCACCGGGTATCCCAAGGTTCGGAAAGCGCGCCCGCAACTCCGCTTGCGCTGCCGCTTCCGCCGCCCGCGCGCTGGCCAGTGCCGCCGCGGTACGGGCACGCTCGGCCAGCAGGAGTTCATGGTCCATGCGCGCCGCGTCGCCCAACTGGACGCGCCGTGCGGTGATGGTTGCCAGTTCGGCGGCAAGCCTGTCATTGCCCTGCGCCGCCAGCTGTACCTGCTGCGCGCGCAGCGCTCCGAACCACAGCGACAGAATCTGCCGCGAGACTTCGTGGCGCGCATCCATCACCGCAAGCTGGCCGGACTGCGCCGTCGCGTCCGCCAGCGCGCCATCGGCGTCGGCCTTGCCCCATAGCCGCAACGGCCGTTCCAGCGCCAATTGTCCTTCGGCATACCGCTCGGACGGCTCCCGCACCTGACGGCCCTGCCCGGTCGCGCGCACCACGGCCTCGGCGGTGCCGGCACGGATGCCGGCCGCGCGGGCCAGCACGGCGTCGCGACGAGCCTCGGCCATCTGTACATCCGGCGACTGGCTGACAGCGTCGCGCACGGCGGCTTCGCCGGGCAGGATGCCGGCCTCCTCCGTTATGGCAGCCTGCGCCCTCGCGGCGCCAGTCATTGCGGCGGTTGCAGATATAACGGCGATCGAGGACGCTACGGTCATGGCAGTAGCCGCGACAAGCGTGCGTATCGTGTTTTTCTTCACGCTATTCATTGCGTCTCCCCTTGTTCCATGCGGGCTCGACTTTCCTGGCGCGAACGCACCACACCGAATCGCTCGAACAGAAGCGGCAACAGCAGCAAGGTCAGTGCGGTCGAGCTAACCAGTCCTCCCGAGACAACGATGGCCAAGGGGCGCTGGATCTCCGAGCCCGGACCGCTTGCCAGCAGCAACGGGATCATGCCCAGCGCGGTGATGCAGGCGGTCATCAAGACTGGCCGCAAGCGATCCCGCACGCCCGTACGCACGGCCTCGGCCACCGGTCGCCCTTCCTCCAGCAAGGTATTGAAATGCGAGACCAGCACCACACCATTGAGCACCGCAATGCCCAGCAACGCGATAAAGCCGACCGAGGCCGGCACTGAGAGGTATTCACCTGCCAGCCGCAGCGCGGCGATACCTCCCACCAGGGCGAAGGGAATGTTCGCGATCACCAGCACCGCCTGGCGGACCGAGCGGAAGGTCAACATAAGCAGCAGGAAGATGGCACCCAGCGCCAGCGGCACCACCAACGCGAGACGCGCGGCCGCACGTTGCTGGTTTTCGAACTGCCCGCCCCAGACTATACGCAAGCCCTTGGTCAGGCTGGCAAGGCCCGCAACCGCAGCTTGCCCCTCCTGCACGAAGCCGGTCAGGTCGCGCCCTTCCACGCTGACCTGGATTACCGCGAATCGCTCGCCGTCCTCATGATTGATCCGTACAGGGCCCTCCACGCGCTGCACCTGCGCCAGCGAGGTCAATGGCCACACTTTGCCATCGGGTGCCGTCACTTGCAGGCTGGTGAAGGTTTCAGGCATCTGACGCAGGCTCTCGCCGCCCCGCAGGATCAGCGGGGTGCGCACCGTGCCCTCCGGCACGATACCGATCCGCTCGCCCTCCACTTGCGCGCGCAGCAACGCCTGCAGCGCATCGCCGGAAAGCCCGGCGCGGCCGACAGCGGCGCGGTCCAGCGCAAGCGTGAGATACTGCACGCCCTCGTTGCTGGGCGCTATCACTTCGGCGGCGCCGGGGACTTTGCGCACGCGTGCGGCGATGGCCTGCGCAGCGGTATCGATGGCACCGAGATCAGTGCCGAACACCTTGATCGCCACGTCACCGCGTGTGCCCGTCAACATTTCCGAGACACGCATCTCGATCGGCTGCGTGAAGCCGTACACCACGCCCGGGAAGCGCTCCATGACGCGGCGAATGGCAATGGCGATGTCCTCCTTGCTGCCGCGCCACTGGTCCTTGCCCTTGAGCACGAGGAAGGTGTCGGTTTCGTTCAGCCCCATCGGGTCGAGCCCGAGATCGTCCGAGCCGGAGCGTGCCACGATCGAGCGGATCTCCGGCACCTCTGCCATCAGCGCCTGCTGCACCCTCAGATCCAGGTCCACCGAGGTCCCCAGTGACACCGAGGGCGCCTTCTGCAACTGCACGATCAAGTCGCCTTCATCCATGGTGGGCATGAAGGTCTTGCCCACTGACAGATACAGCGCCACAGCCAAAACCAGAGCCACCCCCGCCGCGGCGAATACCGTGCGACGGTGTCCGGTGCTCCAGTCCTGCAGGCGTGCGAATCCGCTGGCGACCTTGCGCATCACATAAGGCGCCTCGTCGGCATGGGCGCGTAGCAGCAGCGATGCCAGCGCTGGCACCACGGTGAACGCGATCAGCACCGAAGACGCCAGTGCCAGCACGATGGTCAGTGCCACCGGCACGAAGAGCTTGCCCTCCAGGCCCTCTAACGACAATAGCGGCAGGAACACGATAGCGATGATCGAGACCCCGGCCAACATCGGCACAGCCACGCCGGCCACAGCATGGCGGATCACCGCGCCGCGCAGCGACGGATCGCTCTTGTGCCCGTACGAGCGCGCCAGTGCAGACTCAATGCCCTCCACCACTACCACCGACGCGTCCACCAGCATCCCCAGCGCAATCGCCAAGCCGCCGAGGCTCATCAGGTTGGCAGTCAGGCCCACGTAGCGCATCAGCAGAAAGGTGGCCAGCATCGACAGCGGTAATGTGGCTGCCACCACCAGCGCCGCGCGCACGCCGCCGAGGAACAGGTACAGCGTCACAACCACCAGCAGGCTGGCTTCGATCAGCGCGTGCACCACCGTGCTGGCGGCACGCGTAACCAGCTCGCCGCGGTTGTAGAACACATGGGTGGACATGCCCTGGGGCAATTGCGGGCGGAGCGCGTCCAGCCGGACCTGCACGGCGGTGACTAGCTGGCGGGCATCGGCGCCACGCAGGCCCAATACCAGGCCTTGCACCGCCTCACCGCGACCGTCCTTGCTGACCGCGCCGTTGCGCGTGGCTACGCCGAGCCTGACAGTGGCCACATCACCCACGGTTACTACAGGCATGCCGCTGCCTGAAATGGGTGAAGCAGAGGACGAAGCAACTGCAATCCGCCTCAAGTCTTCCACGCCGCGCACACCGCCTTCCACGCGCACCACCCAGTTCTCGTCGCCCTGCACCACCCTCCCGGCACCGTCATTGCGGTTGTTCGTGTCGAGTGCCTGGCGTAATTGCTCCAGCGTAACCGCTCTGGCACGTAGCCGTGCGGGGTCGGGAATCACCTCAAAGCTGCGCACCTCGCCGCCCAGTGCGTTGACATCCGCCACGCCGGGCACCGTGCGCAGCGCCGGGCGGATCACCCAGTCGAGCACCCGTCGGCGTTCTGCAAGGGAGAATGCATCGCCCTCGACCGTGAACATGAACATCTCGCCCAGCGGCGTGGTGATGGGTGCCATCCCGCCGACGGCGTTGGCCGGCAGGTCGCGCAGCAGGCCGGCGAGCCGCTCGGACACCTGCTGGCGGGCCCAGTAGGTATCCACGCCCTCCTCGAAATCGACCGTCACGTCGCTGATGCCGTACTTGGACACAGAGCGCACGATGGTCTTGCGGGGGATGCCGAGCAGCTCTTGCTCGATCGGCGTGGACACGCGTTGCTCGACTTCCTCCGGCGTCATGCCGGGAATCTTCAAGATGACCTTGACCTGAGTTGGTGAGATATCCGGAAACGCATCGATTGGCAGCTTCGTGTAAGCCCACGCCCCGGCCGCCGCCAGCACGCAGGCAGCGATCAGCACCAGCGCCCGCTGGCGCAGGGAGAATTCAACTAGGCCGGCCAGCATCACTGAGCCCCCGCCAACATGCCCTTGAGCGCGCCCACGCCGGCAACCGCCACGCGTGTGCCTGCCGGCAGCGCGCCACGGACGGTCGCCGCGGCCTCGTTCACGGCCTCGATCACCACTGCCTGGTAGCGTACGCCCGTCTTGGTTGCCACGAACACACCGGGCATGCCGCGCCAGTATGTCAGTGCGGTGGGGGGTACCCCCACGCGGCCTGCGCCAGTGGCGTCTGGCGTTCCGCGCAAGTGCACGATTGCATTGACGCTTTCGCCAGCCTGCAAGCTGCCGCGCTTGTCCAGCACGGCGCGCACGCGCACGGCTGCGGTGCCGTCGCTAACCGGCACTACGCCGGCCACCTGGCCGGTGGCGCCGCGCTGGCGCACTTCAACGCGCTCGCCGCCAGTCGGGGCTGGCATGTCGCGGCCAACAAGCAAGTCCAACTCCAGCGCGGTCGGATCGACAACGTGAAACAACGGCGCCGCCCCGTCCACGCGCGTGCCGGGCATGGCATTCACCTCTGCGATCAGGCCCGCCCGGCCTGCGACCAATTGGGGCTCGCCTGAGCCACCGGAGAATACGATGCCCGTAGCAGCCATTTCGGCCTCGCGTGCGCGCACCGTGGCGGCCGCCTCCGTGGCGCGCGCTTGTGTGGCCTGCCAGCGGCTGCCTGAAATAATACCGTCGTCATGCAAGCTGCGGTCCCGCGCCAGCGCCTGCCGTGCCAGGTTTGCTTGCGAGCGCGCCTCGGTCAGCGCACGTCCGGCTTCGAACAGTTGCGGGCTGGCAAAGGTGGCCAGCGGCTGGCCGGCGCGCACCGGCTGGCCGATTGCCACCAGCACGCGCGAGACCATTCCGGGGTACGGCGCGGCCACCACGTACTGCGCATCGGGCTTGAGCACCACGCGTCCGCTGGCGCCGATTTCGAGCTGGGCTGCTGCGATCACCGGGCTGAATCGCACACCGAGCGACTGGATCTGGGCGGCGGACAGGACCAAGGCTTGCGCGCACGCGAGGCTATGGGCAAACAGTGTCGATGCGACAAGCGTGCCAACGACAAGACTTTTAGGATGAAACATTCCTGACTCCAGTGCAGGATGAAAACATTCGACGCGCCTTGACCCAGAGCGCGAGCGCGTACTGCCAGAATGGCTAGCGGGAGATCAGGAAGTAACTGCGTTGCTCCTCACGGCGACATACATTTCCACTCTAAGTGACCATGTATTTTTTTCGATTTGCATTCCGTCTCCCGCGCTAGTTGCGCCAACAAGAGGCCAGCACCTTCGCACTAACGCCTTGAACATTCCCAACTGCTATCGTTGAAGCTACATCGGACGCCGGACCCGCCCTTGATGCAAATCAACCCCATGACATGTGCTTGCAGACGCCCACCCCTACGATTTGGCCCCGGACACCGGGTGCGTCCTGTTCATTCCATGCTGGTCACAACGCATAAAGACCAGAGAAGCACTCTCAACCGGTTTGGCGACCGCCCTGGCCACTGACGTGAACTGCGAGTCCGCCCAATGCCGCCGACCGATTGACCTCAATTTCCAACTGGTGAACTGCCGCAATGCGTCGTACGATCGACCAGCCGAGCCCGCTGCCGCTCTCGCCGCTACCAGGAACCCGAAAGAACCGCTCCCCAAGTCTGCGGGAGTCGGTCTCAGCGAGACCGGGTCCGCTGTCTTCAACAAGCAACTCAACTCGCCCGGCGTGCTGCAGCACGCTCACCCTCACCCGCGCAAAGGGCGGACTATATCTCAGCGCGTTGTCGACCAGATTACGAGCCAGGGCGACCAACAGCGCCTCGTTGCCGGGAAGGCTGCAGGGTTCGGTGGCTTCGAACTCTAGACTCTGATTCTTGCCAATCGCCCTCGGTGCCAGTTCGGCCACCACCTGCTGAACCAGTGTCCGCAGGTCGACTTCTGCCAAGGTGGGGGTTGCGTTGGCTTCCAGCCTCGACAAGGTAAGCAACTGCTCCACCAGTCGTGTAGCGCGGTCGCAACCGTCCAACGTGCGCCGAAGCGCGTCTCTTCGCAAAGCATCGTCGGTCTCGCCCAACGCTACCTGCGCTTGCACGCGGATTGCCGCAATCGGTGTACGCAGTTCATGCGCAGCGTCTGCGGTGAAGCGACGTTCCGACTCCAACAGCTTACCAATGCGCTCGAACAGGCCGTTCAGCGCATTCACCATGGGCACCATTTCGGAGGTGATGCCTTCAACCCTTACCGGGTGCAGCGCTTGCGCAGGGCGTTCCGCAAGTGCACGCCCGAGTCGCCGCATCGGTTTGACGCCCTGGTACACCGCCCACCAGACCGCCAGCGCCAGCAATGGCAGCGCCAGGGCCATCGGCCACAACGTACTGTGCAGCACAGCCCAGAGAATTGAAGCCCGCGAACTCGCTTGCTCGCCCACGTAGACCTGTACGTCCCGCTCTCCCCCATGCGTAGCGAAAACGCGCCACGTGAGGCCTGCAATCTGCACCGTCGCAAATCCCGTCTTGAAGCCCTTGTCTCGTTCGACCAGCGCCACCGCCGGCGCGTTAGCAGATCGAAGCGCGAGACGCCCTTCGTGAAAAACCTGAAATGCGACTTTGGGAGCGTATCGGTGGAGGCTGGGCGCGTCGATGCCCTCGCCGTCCCTATCTATCTCATGCATCTCATGCGTTTGCTGCACCACCAGTAACGCAGCGGCCTGAGCCAGGTGGCTATCAAGCAATTCGTCGAGTTCGTGCCGAGCGTCGAACCAGGTCATCGCCGCAGTGGCCAGCCATACAGTTACCACCACGGCGAGGACCAGCGTGACCAGCCGGCCTTGCAGCGAAGCAGGTGGCCCATTATTCATTTTTTGGAATCGCGTGGAAGGATGTAGCCAACGCCGCGCACCGTATGGATCAAAGCAGCCCCAAGCTTTCGCCGCAGATTGTGAATGTGCACTTCGATTGCATTACTTTCCACTTCTCGCCCCCAGCTATACAAATGCTGCTCGAGTTGCTCACGTGAAAGTACCTGGTCGGCATGTAGCATCAGCACATGCAGGAGATCGAACTCGCGAGCGGACAGCGCGACAGACTCGCCCTCTAGCTGCACGGTTCTGGCGGCCGGATCGAGAACGACGTCTCTTATGCGCAGGCGCTCCTGTGGCTGTCCGTGTGCGCGGCGTATCAGCGCGCGCAACCGCGCGGCTAGTTCATGCAGATCCACCGGCTTGATGACATAGTCGTCAGCACCAATATTGAGCCCCCGGATACGATCCGGCACTGCGTCGCGCGCGGTCAGCACGAGGACAGGCACGGCGCTGCCGGCCCGCCGGACCTCAATCAGGACATCCATGCCATCTTTGAGCGGCAGACCGAGATCGAGCACTGCAGCCGCGTAGGGATGAGCGCGCAACTCGCGCTCTGCGGCTTCGCCGTCGCGCACCCAGTCCACATGAAAGCCGAGCTGCCGCAGCCCGGCTCTTAGGCCTTCTCCTATCAGCGGGTCGTCTTCGGCAAGCAGGATGCGCATGGTTAATAGTCTCTCATGGGATAGCGCTTAATCGTTATCGTGATCGCCGCCCCTCGCCGGGACCGCGGAGCGCTCGGAGAAGGAGAAGCCAGCGCCGGGCTGAACGCCGTTCCACTGCAGCCACCAGAACGTCAGCACCGTCAGGAGCATCAGGACGGCGACGCTGCGCCAGGCCCTGCGAACGCCGTCATCCGGCCTACCGGGCTTGCGCCCCGTCACCATGGCACCCACCTGGTTTTCGCGATGCAACCAACTGGCAATCAACACGCCGGCGACGTGAACGCCGACAATCCCCAGCATGAAATTGGCTGCCGCTTCGTGAATGTCTTCGACCCAGTGGCCGACCATTTATAGGTTAACCAGCCCGAAGCGGTGACGACGAGCCCTAGCCCCAGCAGCGCTATGATGGCAAGCGCACCGGCCGGGTTATGGCCCGCATAGTGCTCGGGCGCCCCGCACAGCAGTCCTCGGAGATAGGCCTTCACCTGCCTGGGGCCGCGGACGAAGTTTGCGAAGCGGGCATGCCGGGAGCCAAAGAGCCCCCACAGAAGGCGAAAGACCACCAAGCCTGCCATGGTGTAGCCCAGCGTTACATGCACTACCCGCCAGCGCTCACTCTCAGCGGTAAGGTAAGCCCCGGCAAAACTGAGCACCATGAGCCAGTGGAAAACGCGGACTGGAGCGTCCCAGACGAGGATCCTGCGGATTCCCTGCCCAGCTGTGTCGGGATTAACGGCGGATGCGGACGTAGTGCTCATTGAAGTCTCCTTGATCAGCGCGCGCGAGGCATGCGGTACAGTTGGCCGCAGTCTTCACCACCGGGCGAAGCCGGATCGATGAAGGGATCTCATCGTGCTTTCGGATAAACCAGCCAGTATGGGTGATAGGGTCTTCTGGTGGCATTTCGCGAGCGGCCCTGTAGATGCCAGCGTTTTCAGTGAGCCATCCCGCAAGCCCCTTTACTGTTGCAGCCTCAAGCAAGGCATCCGTGCCATAGCGGTGCGGTAGGCTATTCATCAAACGCAGCCAGGAACGAGATGGCAGCATCCCGGGTGGGTAGGGCACGTGGCAGGCCGCGCACTCCTGCTGATGGCAGCACTAAGCAATCCCATCGCAGCGGCGATGGATCGAAGAAAGGCTATGGATCTTGGCGCTAGCATCATGGCAACTCCTTGATTGCCATGATGCCGCCGAATTCTTAGGGCTTTCTTAAGCCACGCCCCTCAACAACCGCTGCGCGTTGCCCCGTCAAGGCCGCCCCCACCTAGACCCTAGACTTGACGTTGATCAAAGCGACGAGGTAGGCCACCGTCTAGCCTTCCCGATTTGGCGACCCCCACGCCCGCGCGACAGACAGAAGCAATGAGGCACAGACACTCATGCTCACAACATCGATTTGCCTTGGGCGAGAATCTTGTCGAAAATCTGCTTCTCTCTTCCCGCAGTGCTTGAATGGTGAGCGCGGCGTCCATGGTTCGCTGCATGCCGATCCAGATCATCTTAGCGCCAGGCTCGCCATCGCTCTTGCGCCCAAGGAATCCATCCAAGGAAGCGACCAGCCGAATCATCTGATTGAGTGTGACCGGTGTCTTCGGGCGTGCCTTCTTGGCAAGCACGTATGCTCCCCGAATTTCATCCCAAGCCGACGCAGTTCCCCGTCGAAAACGCTGAACCAGTCGGAGAAGACGTCCGGCCGGCACCGAAATCAAAGCTTACCCCCTGGGTACGGCCTCCGAAGCAGGCCGCAGCAGCTCCGTGAGCACGACTCGTTCCACGCATTCCGGGACGCATCGGTCGTCTTCTGTTCCCCAAAAGCCAAGCACGGCAGCCCTCTTCCCGGATTCGGTTCTCCAGCCGGTGAAGTCGCTGTCGGTCGTCGCGCTCGAAGTTGTTCAGGCGCATGGGGGAAGTTCGAAGGCAGTGGCAGCCGGCTCTTGGCGTCGACTGTCTTAAATAGCCGACACCACTGCGTGTTTCCCGCGGTTTCCGGTCATCGGTTGCTGGCGGGAAACGGGCTTCGCTCCTAAGCTCGAACAGGCTGCCCGGCAGCATGTTGCAAGGTCAGGCATGCAAAGAATGAAGTTGTGGCTGGACCACCCAAAGCAATAAAGAGAAAGAGAGGAGAACACCATGTCACTGAAAAGGATGGCCCTGGCGACTCTGCTGGGATGGCCGATGGCAACCCTTGCGCAGTCAAGCGTCACGCTGTACGGCGTGATCGACGCCAACGTGGAATATGTCAACCACGCGGGCGTCGTGCCGACGGCCGCCAACGGATTCAACCCGGGACCGGGCAACGATGCCTACCGACTGACTTCCGGCGGACTTTCCGGCTCGCGCTGGGGCCTGCGCGGCAACGAGGACCTGGGCAGCGGCATCAAAGCTATCGTCGTGCTGGAAAGCGGCTTCGGCCTCGATACCGGCCTGTCGCAGCAAAGCGGCCGCCTGTTCGGCCGCCAGGCTTTCGTGGGCGTCCAGAGCGACCGCTTCGGGCAGGTCAGCCTCGGTCGGCAGTACACCTCGATGTTCGAGGCCCTGGCCAACTTCTCTCCAACCGCCTATGCCACGCAGTATGAGCCGGTCGTCATGCAGTCCGGCCCCAACTACCGCGAGGACAACACCATCAAGTACACCGGGAAGTTCGGGGGGCTGACGGCACTCGCGCACTGGTCCTTCGGCGCCGGGGTGGCCCTGCCCGCCTCGGTAGGGTTCCCCATCCCGATCGGCGGCAATGGCGAAGTCCCGGGGCAGTTCCGGCGAGACACCGCCTATGGCGGGGCACTGGCTTACACGTTCGGCCCGTTCGCCGCGACGGCCGGCTATGACCAGTGGAATCCCACAATCGGCACCGGCACCGGCATCATCAAGAAGGCCGTGGTAGGCGCCAGCTATGCGTTCGGCCCCGCCAAGATCATGGGAGGCTACCGCTGGGGCCAGAACAAGAACGCGGCCGATGTCCTGATCCAGCGCGATGACTTCTACTGGATCGGGGCCAACTACCAGGTCACGCCGGCACTCGCGCTCACGCTCGAGTACAACTACGACGACCTCAAGAACCTTTACGGCAACACGAGTGTAGCCAACCCGTGGCAGATCTCCTTCGTGGCCGACTACTCACTGTCCAAGCGCACCGATGTCTACCTGACCACGGCCTATGCTAAGAACGCCGGGTTGATGCTCGAGTCGCTCGCGACCTTCTATGCCAACAGCCTGTCGCTAGGTAACAGCTATGTCCTCGGCAACGGGCAGAGCAACATGTTCGGCGTCGCCTTAGGCGTCCGGCACAGGTTCTGAATGCGCGGGGAGGCCGGCAAGGCATCATCGAATGGAGGGGACTTCCCCGTCCCGAGGTCGCGGCGCAAGCCGCCAGCTGGTTCGGAAGTGCCATGATGGCATGTCGAAGTCGCATCACAACCAACGAAGGGGAAATTCCCTTCCATCCGACTAGTACAAAGCCTTGATACTTTCAACTCCGATCTTTCGTTGCACAGATCAAGGCCGTCAGCGACAAAAAACGGGCAGCACTGGGAGCCGGCAAGCCCCAAAACTAGCGCACGAAAAGGTTATCGTCGCAACTCTGCGTTGTCATTCTCTCGCCGGCACATGCATTGCGCAATGGATGATTGGGGGAACATAGCCATGGAAACAGCTCAAACCGCAGGTCGGCTCAGCGCAGGCGAAGGCAGGTGTCAACGCTTTGCGACCGGCGCGGCCGGGTATCTAATCACCTTTTTCCTCGCGGCGGCAGCTGGATCGGCGCAGGCTGCACCACCCGATCTGCCTGGTCCGACCGATAGCGATAGCTGGCAATTTGCCATTGCGCCATACCTTTGGCTGCCCAACGTCAGTGGAGACTTTCGCTTTTCCGGATCGTCATCGACCGGCGGCGGCAATCTCGACATCGGCACGGGGCCGGACAGCTATCTCCAGAACCTACAGTTCCTGCTGATGCTGCAGGCTGAGGCCAGAAAGGGCAACTGGTCGATCTTCGGGGATGCGATCTACCTCGACTTCAATCGCCAGGACACCACACTCAAATCGGTGACGGCGGGCAATGGCGCCCGCATCATCGTGCCCCGCGACGTAGCGACCGATGTGGGCAGCAGCATGACTGGGGGGATGCTCCAGCTTGCCGCAGGCTACAAGGCGTTACGCGCGCCATGGGGCAATATTGAGCCGTTCGGAGGCCTGCGCTATCTGAACCTGAGTGCGAGCGCGCATTGGACGCTATCCGCAACGTTCACGCAGCAGGGCGCGACGCTGGCGCAGCAAGGCAGTGTCTCGCAAACGGAAAACCTCGTGGACGCGATCTTCGGTGTGCGCGGTCGCTTCAACCTGAGCAGCAATGGCAGGTGGTACGTGCCGTATTACGTCGACGTCGGGATCGGGTCTTCCAGCTACACGCTGCAAGCGTCCGCCGGGGCGGCGTATGCGGCAAAGTGGGGCGATATCCACTTATCCTACCGCTACCTGACCTATGAAGTGAAGGGAGGCGAGCTGATACAACGGCTCACCTTTAAGGGTCCCATGCTCGGAGCGGTGTTTCGGTTTTGATCCGTTCTTGCCCCCATCGTCACGCCCAGGCTGCGAATGACATAGGCCGCCCGCTTCGCCTCGGCGACATCGGCGACATCGGCAACATCGACATCCTGATCAAAAATGCCGGGGTAACCGGATCGCGCTCTATCCCGATCCGCTGCTGTCACAGGTCCAGATGGCCTCCACCTACCCGCTGGAAGTCGCCCTCGCCGCGCGCTGGAGCAAGGCCCATCCGAACCTCAAGGGTGACGACGCAGTCAAGGCGGTACAGAACAAGTCCTGGGACGTCAGCGTAAAGTCGCTAGTGGCGTTTCCGCAGATCCTTGCGCCAACGGGCGACAAGCTGGACTGGACCCAGAAACTGGGGGATGCATTCCTGGCCCAGCAGAAGGAGGTGTTCAATGCCGTGCAACGCCTGCGTGTGCGCGCCCAGCAAGCCAGTCACCTCAAGTCGGGGCCGCAGCAGACCGTGACCGTGGAAACAGCAACCTCCGGCGAAGCCGCGCAGCAGACCATCGTGCGCATCGAGCCGGCGGATCCCCAGGTGATCTCTGTGCCGGTGTATGACCCGGCGATCGTCTACGGCGGCTGGGGCTATGCGGGCTACCCGTACTACTACTGGCCGCCCTACGCGCCCTACTACCCCGGCGATGCCTTCGTCGGAGGCATCGCATGGGGCATCGGCGTGGGCGGGGCCATTGCCTACGCCAGCAAGTTCGAGGGAGGCCGCTGGCAGCACGGCGCGCGGCACCGCCAGGGTGTTGCCTATCGCGACAATGCAACACGGGAGAGATACGGCAGGAGCATGGCCGATGCGGCGGGCCGCAACAACTTTCGCGGGCGCGATGCTACGGGGGCCGGGACCCTGGCTTCCAGGGCGTGGGCAGTGGCGGCAGCGCCGTGCAGCGTGACGTCAATTGCGGAAGCGCGAGCCTGCGTTCAGGCTCCGGCCGCGCTGGCGGCTTCGGCGGTGGCTTTGGCTGCGGACGAGGTGGCGGTGGAAGACGTTAGGGAACCATGCCCGTTTGGAGTGGTGTCGGTCGCGTTCCTCTGGTCGGCGGGTGGGCGGCCCGGCCCTGTTTGCATTCAAGGGACAGGCTTCTATGCCGGTGATTACGAGAACGCGCAGGACGCGGACATCATCGTGATCACCGCTGGCGTCGGTGTGAAGCCGGGGCAGACTCTGCAATGATGCCATCCACTGCGGGATCGCCAGTGCAATCGCGTGAATTCCAAGCGATCGTCCACGACTGGGCCCCGCCCTGATCACGACGGTCGTGCTGATCACCCTGCTGCTGCCTGTGCCAGAGGGCAACCAGATTAGCGGACTGTCGAAGGCGGTCAGCGCATCGGCGAGCGCCCCCTTGGACGAGATCGAGGTCACCTGCGACAACGAGCCATCTTTCTGACAACAATCGTTGCGAACGAGAGGACCACGATGGCCATCATCGCCATAACCCCGATCGGCATGACCTTCAGGATGACGTGGTGGCCATCCTGATCTCCCGCGGCGTGAAGAAGACGATGGGAACCTGGTGGCGCGTCGGTCTTTTGATGTGCGTGGTGGACCTGCTGATCCTCGCCGTGATCGGGAGTGTTTGGTGGAAGGTACTTGGCTTCTGGTGAACATGCAGCCGAACGACGCCCGATGAACCGCTCGTGATCATGCCATTCGACGCTCTGGCCCGACCATGCGTGGCGCCCGCTATGTCACCGACCCGGATAAGCCGCCGGACGCGTGGCACAGATTTTTGCTGGATCAGATCAAATGAAGGACAATGCAGCAAGACGCCTGCACCTATCTGCACCTATCTGCACCTAGCGTTTTCGCTCACTGTCTTGCAGCGCAAGGGTCACCACGCGTAGCGTGGCATCGTCTGGACATGCTAAGTCGGAAAATCCAAAACGTTTGGCCAGTCGCCGCATGCCGGTGTTCGACGATAAGACATATCCTTCCATGCATCGAAAGCCGCGGCTCCGAGCGATGTCGATCAGAGTGCCCAGCAGTCGGCGGGCCAAGCCAAGCCTATGCCAGTCATCGTCTACCGTTACCGCAAACTCGCAGGTATCGCTGCCCGGTGCTGCGGCGTAACGCGCACCACCCACAATAGACGACACCTTGTTTTCCGTGGCAATTGCCACCAGTGCGAACTCGCGCTCAACCGAGGGATGCGTCGCTTGTTCGAGCATCGCCTCCGGCAGCTGCTGCATGGCAGCCATGAATCTCGCGTAACGCGCATCTGCCGAAAGCTTGTTGAACGCCGCCAACAGGCCGGCCTTGTCATCTCCGGTAATCTCCCGCACTAGCACTTCTCGTTCATTGCACAGGGATACGTTGAACGGCACAAAGTTTGTCGCTTCAGACTTGTCTTGCATGGCAACGTTGTTGTAAGGAAAGAAAGTGAGTTCGTTGAATCGATGGCGGCCGCCTAAGGCAGGCGTCACAGGCATCGAGCGCAGCCTTTTTGCCTCCCGCCAAGTCAACGGGGTACTTGCTGGCGTCATGCCATGATATTGACGCCGCCATCCACATACAGCGTTTCGCCCGATAGCCGCCTGGCGTAGGTCGTAGCCAGGAAGGCGCAGGTGTACCCGACATCCATGATGTCGACCAACTCGCCAAGTGGAGCGCGTTCCACGGCGTCAGCGAGCATCAGATCGAAGCCCTTTAGTCCGGATGCAGCGCGCGTCTGCAGTGGCCCTGGCGAGATCGCATGCACGCGGATGCCGCGCGGGCCCAACTCGTACGCGAGGTAGCGTGACACGGCTTCCAGGGCGGCCTTCACCGGACCCATGACGTTGTAGTTCGGCACCACCTTGTTGGCGCCGTGGTAGCTCATGGTGAACATGGTGCCACCATCGCTCATCAGGGGCGCCGCCAGCCGCGCCATGCGTACGAAGGAGTGGCAGGACACATCCATGGCCTTGGCAAAGCCTTCGGCCGAACAATTGAGCAGGCCTCCCTGCAAAGCGTCTTTCGGCGCCCAGGCGATCGAATGCACCAGAATGTCGAGTCTTCCCCACTGCTCGCTGATTCGCCCAAACAACGCGTCCATTTCCGCTGGGTTCGTGACATCCAGGGGCAGAAAGATGGAAGCGTCAAGCTCCTGCGCCACCGGCTCGACAAACTGGCGCGCCTTTTCGCTGGCATAGGTAATCGCGACCTCTGCTCCCAGTTCGCGGAAGGCTTTGGCGCACCCATAAGCAATGGAGTGTTCGTTCGCGATCCCGCAGATGAGTGCGCGGGCGTTGTTGAGGATCGGTTGTTGCGGCGCTGCAGTCATGGCACTCTCTCCCGGATTCATTTTTGCCAGTGAGCCGTCAAGACCAAGCCGCTGCCTTGATGGGCTATAACGGCGGTCATCGTGTAGGCATTGCAAGGGCGTCCCTGGTATGTCTGGCAATCATCAGTTCCTCGTTGGTCGGGATGACCCAAACAGGAATACGGCTCGAGGCCAAGCTGATACGCGGTCCGTCGCTGGCATTGGCGGCGGGATCCACGCTCACGCCAAGCCATGCCGCCAGCTCGCATACACGCTCGCGGATCGGCGCGGCATGCTCGCCGACGCCTGCAGTGAAGACCAGCGCATCCAGCCCCTGCGCGGCGGCAGCCAGCGAGCCAAGCTCGCGGGCGACGCGGTAGGTGTACAACTCGATAGCAAAGCGGGCTTGCGGATCGTCGCTCGCAAGCAGCGCGCGCATATCGCTCGACACGCCAGAGACGCCGAGCAGGCCCGACTTGCGGTAGATCAGGTCCTCGATGGCCCGAGCATCCATTCCGAGTTCGCTCATCAAGTACAGAATCACGCCCGGATCGAGGCTGCCGCAGCGCGTTCCCATCGGCAGGCCATCCACCGCGGTAAAGCCCATGGTGCTGGCGACGCTGCGCCCCGCCACCAGCGCGCACATGCTGCTGCCGTTACCGAGGTGGGCCACGACCGTGCGTCCTGCTGCTGCGCCGGCATCGACGCTCGGAAGGACCCCCGCGATGTACTCGTACGACAGCCCGTGGAACCCGTAGCGCCTGACGCCTCGCGCCGTAATCGCCGCGGGCAATGCGAATGCCTGTGCCACTTCGAGCTGCGCCCGGTGGAAGGCGGTATCGAAGCAGGCGACCTGCGGCAACTCAGGGCGCCGTTCGGCAAGGATGCGGATCGGTTTGATGTTGTGGGGCTGGTGCAGAGGCGCGAGCGGGCAAAGCGTGTCCAGTTCTGCCAGCAGTGCCTCCGTCACCCTTGCCGGCTGGGTGAAGCGTACTCCCCCGTGCACAACCCGGTGCCCCACTGCGCTCAGCGTATGCCCTTCCCCATGGCCGCGCAGGAAGTCCGCCAGGAAGGCGATGGCCCCCTCGTGGCCGAGATCGGTGCCGGCGTCCCACCGCTTGGTCTCGATCTCGGCCCCCGATGCATCAGTCGCGCGGAATGCCGGCGCCGTGTAGAGCCCGTCGATGCTGCCGCGCAAGACAAGTCTTAGTGCATCGTCATGGGTGTCGTACGCACAGTACTTGATGCTCGACGAACCCGCATTCAGGACCAGAATCAGTGCGGCCATGGCATCACCCCGCAACCTGGCCGGACTCGCGGCGTGCCCTGGCCACCAGCACGGCCACCGCGCACGACGCCAGCCGGGTCGTGACGGAGTCGGCGCGGCTGGTCAGGATGATCGGCACCCGCGCGCCCAGCACGATGCCCGCGGCGTCGGCGCCGGCCAGGAAGGTCAGGCTCTTGGCGAGCATATTGCCGGCCTCCAGGTCCGGCACCAGCAAGACATTGGCACGCCCCGCCACGGGCGAGTCGATCTTCTTGATCCGCGCCGCATCCAGGTTGATCGCATTGTCCAGGGCAAGCGGCCCGTCGACCACCGCGCCGGTGATCTGGTGGCGGTCGACCATCTTGCACAGCGCGGCGGCATCGATCGTCGATGGCACCTTCGGGTTGACCGTCTCCATCGCCGACAGGATCGCCACGCGCACCTCCTCGACCCGTAATGCGTGGGCCAGGTCGATCGCGTTCTGCAGGATGTCAGCCTTCTCGGCCAGCGTCGGGGCAATATTGACGGCGGCGTCGGTGATGATCAGGGCGTCCTCGTGCCCTGGCACGTCCATCACGAAGCAGTGACTGACGCGCCGGGCGGTGCGCAAGCCGCTGTCGCCCTTGACCACGGCTCCCATCAGCTCGTCGGTATGCAAGCTGCCCTTCATCAGGGCCTCGGCCTTGCCTTCGCGCACAAGCTGCACGGCGGCCGCCGCTGCCGCATGGCTATGATCGGCATCGACGATCGGGTATTCGCGGATGTCGAGACCGGCTGCGCGCGCAGCGTCCTCGATGCGCGAGCGTGGCCCGACCAGGATTGGCGCGATCAGGCCCAGCCGTGCGGCCTCCACCGCGCCTTCGAGCGAGGACTGATCGCACGGATGCACCACCGCGGTAGGCGTGGGCGGCATCGTCTTGCAGTAATCGATCAGACGTTGGTATTTCTCATGCTTGGCGTTCACGGCTCGCTCCTGCATCAGGGTCATTGGTATCGGTCGCCGGCGATGCAGGCGACCCACGGCGCGCTAGGACGCGCGCTTGAGTGGGACGGCCGTGCCGCCCACGCGTCCCGGCTTGGCGCTAAGTAGCGTGCGGATCTGCTCAAGCATTGCCGCCTGCTCGGGCGTGGGCGTGGCGCCAAGCAGGCGCTCATCGGTACGCAGCTTCTCCGCCAACGCCTGCAGCCGCTGCCGGTCGGCCTGATGCCTGAGCAGTACCGGCAGGGTCTGAAGCGCCTGCTCGGGCGCGTACCGCGCGATCAGTTCCTGCTGACCGCGGATCCTGCGCCAGGCGTCGGGCGCCAGCTCCGGCAGCAGATCCGCATATTCCGTCACCAGTTCCTTGCGCAACTCTAGCCTGGACAGCGGCAGTGGTTCGCCCTTTCGGCTCAGCAGGCAGGCGAGCCGGGCGATGGCCTCGGCGTATCCGCCACGCCCAACTGCGGCCAGCGCCGTCTTGACTTCCGGCAGGTCCTGCGGGGCGGTAGCGGCCGATGTGCCCGCGCGGGCGGGAGGCTCGCTCCCTGACAGGAACGGGAACAGGTTGGCGTACACGTTGAAGAATGTGTACTCAGTCATGGCATCGCGCACGGCCCGGTAGGCGTCCAATCCCGCGCTGAGCATTTCCGCCCCCGCCTGTTCCTGCTGCCGCAGCGGATGGTCCGGTTCCAGCGCTTGCCGGTTGGCTTTGATCGCCTCGGCGGCGGGCTTCAACCATGCCATCCACGGATTCAGGTCCGAGAACAACCAGTTCTGCATGCGCAGCGGATGGAATTCGCGCAGCACCCGCGCTGTCATCTCATTGGACACCGCTTGGACGTAAGGCTGCGCAAAAAGCTCGTAGGCGCGCTGCGTGAAGTCCGACAGGTTGGCGACCGTCTCGAACGGCTTCTCGTCGACGCGATCAAAGCGGTTAAGCCTGCTGGCGATCTCCTCGAGCGAGTGCTCCTCAAACTCGACCTCATAGTCCACGCCAGCGCTGCCCTTGCGCTCATGGATGACCATGCCGTAGAGCCCCGGCGGCAGCAATTCGATGCTCTTGAGCACCGAGACGATCTGCGCGTGCTCCTTCTTCGCGACCGTGCCGGAGACGAAGATGCCGAGATGGCCGACGCTGCGGTGCAACATGCCGACGATCACCTGGCCGCGAGCCTTGATCTCCTCGGTACTGCCATAGATATCCACCACCCAATTGAATGCCTGCTGTGGCGGGGTAATATTGTCGCCCATCGAGGCAAACAGCACGATAGGCGAGCGGATCTCGCGTAGATCGAACGCCTTGCCGCCGGCGTTCTTGACGTCACCGTCCCAGAGCTTGTTGCCGACGAACAGGTTGCGCGTGATCCATTCGATCTCCTCGCGGTTCATCAGGTAGTAGCCGCCCCACCAGCGCTCGAATTCCAGAAAGCGCGGCGGTTCGGTATCGGCCTTCTTGTACAGGTTGTAATACTTGTCCCAGAGACTGTTGGCCGGATTCAGGTTCTCGAAATTCTGCACCAGCCAAGCGCCATCGAACTTGCCGTTGCCGAGGTCCGCCGTGTACGAGGCCAACCAGGTCCCACCCAGCAGTCCGCCGGAATAGCGCATCGGGTTGTCGCCTTCGCCCTCGCTCCAGGCACCACTCCAGTACGACATCGGTGCGCCATTGATCACGATCGGCCCGGCGTCGTCCGGGTCCGAGGCCCCAAGCATCATCGCGGCCCACCCCCCCTGGCAATTGCCGACGATCGCTGGTTTGGCGCTGTGCGGATGCAGCGCGCGCACTTTTCTGATGAACTGTTGCTCGGCCTCGCACACGTCCAGCAGGGTCTGCCCCGGCTCGGGGTCGCGGAAGAAGATGACGAAATACACCGGATGGCCGGCACGCATCGCCACGCCCACCTGCGAGTCGTCCTTGAAACCGCCGATGCCGGGGCCATGGCCAGCGCGGGGATCGATGATGACATAAGGGCGGCGGCTATCGTCGATCGTCACGCCATCGGGCGGTGTAATTTTCAACAGGGCATAGTTGACGGGCCGTTGGAACTGGCGCCCGTCTAAAACGGTCTCGTAGCCAAAATGCAGGACCGGCTTGAGCCCCTGCATGGCATTTTCGACAAAGTTGTTGCCCCGTTGCCTAAGCGTGTCCCAGAACAGAATGGCACGCTGCATGCCGTCGATGGCATATGCATAGCCGCTCATCGGATCCATGCCGGCCATCGGCGTGGGCGGGCCGGCGCTCGGATCCCCAACGGCCTGCTGGACGCGTCCACGATAGGCCTCCTGCGCAATCTTCAGGCGCCTTTGCAGCACCATGCCGGTCTTCAGGCCAACTTCACGCGCGTGAACCAGTTGCTTTGCTGCATCCATGTCGATCTCCGCTGGAAATTCTGTGACAGAAGAGCCAAGGGGGGCCGGGGGCAGTTCGCCGTGGCGAAATACCGAATTGGCTGCGCCCCCGACTGCGGACGCCAGGATGGGAGCCCGCATGGTCGACGGGCTTGGCTCGTCCTGGCTCCGGTGCTGCTACTTGCCCGCGGCCGGCTGCACCGACACCGCAACGGCCTCGGTATAGACTGCTTCGACCCGATCGCCCTTCTTGATGCCCTTAAGACGGTCTGGATCCCCCACCACGAGGTCCACCGTGCGCCCTTTCGGCCCCTTCAGGGTCACGGTCTTGGCGCTGGTATTGACCGCTACAACGTCCGCCGTGACGGTCACTTCCCGGCCGACTGTGCCACCTGGCTTTGCTCCCGGCGCAGCACGGTCCGAGGTCTCGCGCTCGTGCATTGCGAGCGGCCCCTTATCCTTCTTGAGGCTCATGGTCAGGGCTTCTTTGTACTCTATCGTGACGGTATCGCCGACCTTGAGCTGTTCGAAATTCCTCGCCTCCGGTCCCACGACTAGGTCCGTGGTCTTGCCGTCGGCGGATTTGAGCGAAACCGTTCGCGTCGGCGCATCGATCTTGACGATCTTGGCGGTGAGCTTTGCCGTGCCGGTCGCTGTCGCCTGTCCGGGTGACTGCGTGATATCCACGCGGGTTTCGGTTTGCCCCCACGCAGAAGCGCTAGCCGCTACCAACACCGCAGCGGCCAGCAATGACATGCGTTTCATGGTGTATCCCCTGATCAGACTTGCGTTGCACTCATTCAGAGTGTCCTATGCGCCCCTCGCTTCAGTTGAAGCGCTCTCTCATTACGAGGGCCGTGATCTTGTGACTTTTCCAAAACATATCGTGAATACGCCCCCGTAGCTTGTCCAGGGTGTCATTGTCGAGGGTATCGAAGGTCAGCCGCACGGCAGGCCTGGTGCCGTCGCCTTCCATGTGTTCGATGCTGGTGTATTCCGGGAATCCGTACTTCACCAGGAAGGCGCCGATTTCCTCATCAGTGGTTTTGGCGTCGAGGTTTCCAAGCAAGAGAATAGACATGACTCACCTTCGGTTTAGGCCAAATATCGGAAAATGCCGTCGACATCATCGCTCGACGGCAGGCAGGCAAGCAGCGTGCGTGTCACGGCGTCACCTCGGTCCAGCCCGGCCCCGGGTCGAATGACCGGATCGCCACAGCCTTGGCTGCGCTATCCGGTCCAAGATCACGCTCAAAGACTCGCCCATCGTGGCTGACCATGAAGCTCTTGATGCCGGTGTCGCCGTAGCGAACCGGCCACGCGATCACCGCAAATCCACCGAAGAGCTTGCCATTCACGAGATAGTCATACTTGCCACCCGGAGCATGGCTTCCCTGCGAGGTAAGCAGCTTGTAGCGATAACCGTAGTAGCCTCCCTGGCCCCTGCTACGCATGCCGGCCTCAAGGAACGCTGGTCCCAGCGGGCTTTGCGCCTCGCCGGGCTTGGTTGGCCAGTACAGGCCGTCGTGCTTGCCGGGCGAGCTGACGAGCTTCGCCGCGTACACCGACATACCCTGCGTCTTCTGGGCCATCTGCGCGTACTCATTCTGCGCATCGCAAACGGCCAGCAAGGTCTGCATCACCGCCAGCTCGTTGCTGCCGATGCGGCGCAACTGCATTTCGGCAACGCCGGCGCGGGTATCGAAATGCCATCCCTTGGCCGTTTTCACCAGTGGAATCGGCAAGGTCCAGCCGTCATTGCCGGCCGCAATCCGAGCGCGGTTGCCCCCTTCGGGGCGAATGGCATGCGATTGGCTCCAGGCCTCAAGGAAGCGGTAGCGAATCTCTGCGCCAACCGGAGGGATCAGTTCGTGATAATTGGCACCAAGCAGGGACTTCATCGCATCGTCGTCGCTGGTGGCAACCGCCTCGCCAAATGCGTTCATAGCAGCCTCGGGCGAGCTGAAGTTTTTCTGCGCATGAGCTGGGGCGATCCCCAAGGTCAATAGCGCCAGCACCATGGCGATGGCGCTGCCCCAGGCGCAAGACCGGGACCGAGGAAGTCGTTGTATCGAGTCCATGATCGCATCCCCCAAGATTAGCGCCTACCGCCGCCACGCCCACCACCACCGCCTCCGCCACGGCCGCCGCCTCCGCCTGCGAATCCGCCGCCGCCGTGACCACCGCCGCCTCCTCTGGCCGCACCGCTTTGGCGGTGTCCAGAAGACTGCATGCTGGATCGGCCCCGGTCAAAGTCACGTTGGGCCGCGGCGCCACCCCCGCCTACGCCCTGGAACGCGTTCTCCCGACCGCCGCCCGCGCCGCCGCCACGCCCGCTCCCGGCACGATTCGACACGCCGCTGCGGTCTCCGGCACCACTGCGGTCGCCGCGCCCTCCGCGATCGGCCACAGACGCCCGGTCCGCCCCCCCACGCCCTCCGCGATCGGCCGCAGACCTCCGATCCGCCCCCCCACGCCCTCCGCGATCGGCCGCAGACGCCCGGTCCGAGCTGCCCCGACCGCCATCGCGACCACGGTAATCATTGCGCCTGTCGGAACCGGCCGAACTCCTGCCACCAAACTTCTCACGCGAAGCGTTATCCCGGTACGCCACGCCTTTCCGATGCGAGGCATCGTGCTGCCATCGTCCACCCCCCTGCACCTTGGTGCGGTCAAAGTTCCGGTCGATATTGGCAGCCTTGTTGACGTTGATGTTCACGTCGCCGCCACCCCAGTTGCAGTTGCCGAAGATGGCCCCGGCAGCGGCCAGGCCGACGCCCCATGCAAAGCCAGTGGCCAGCGCTGCGCCCGGATAGTAGGCAGGATATGGTGGCCAGTAGTAAGGTGGATAGGCGGGAGAGCTCCAGGCGCCGTAGACAACGGTCGGATTGTAGGCCGGCACGTAAATGACCTCCGGGTTCGCGGGCTCAATCCGCACAACAGTCTGGCTGGGCTGCCCCTGGACCGGAGCCGGAGGCGACTCCACGATCACGTTCTGTTGCTCGTTCGACTTGAGGTTCCCCGATTGCTGCGCTCGCGACCGCAGCCGCTGCACCGCCGCCAGCACATCCTTCTCCTGGGCGAGGAAGGCATCGCCCAGCTTTTGCGTCCAGTCGAGCTTGTCGTTCATCGGCTCAAGCGCCTGGGGAAACGCCACTAGCGACTTCACGCTGACATCCCAGGGCTGGCTCTCGACCGCCTTCAGGGCGGCATCGCCTTTCACTTTCGGATTGGCCTTGACCCAGCGTGCAGCCTGCACGATCTCGAGCGGATACGTGGAGGCCATCAGGACCTGGGACAGCACCGAATCGGGGTAGAGCGCGATGGGCGCGACCAGTGCCTCGAGTTCTTCAGGCTTGAAGGGAGCCGGCTGGTCCGACGCAGCTTGCGCATACGCGTTAAAGGCGATCAGCGTCAGACTGGCGAACAGCCATGCTCCGACATGACGGAACATATGTATAAGCCAACGGTTCATCCCCCATCCTCCCAGCGGCCGTTTGCCGGTTACCCCCGCGGACCTGCAGACCCCATTGGCACAATCGTTCATGAACACGGCAATTACCGGCTAACGAACCGGTGAACGCTGGCGCCTGGATGAAGTAAGCCTGATAAGTTGGTGGCTGATGCTTCCCAGGCGGATCCCGGTACCAGGGCTCGACAAGTTCCTGTTTCCTACGAAGCCTGGACCACAGTTCCAAAGGGAAGCCGGCCGCAAACATTGTGTACCGTACGCACTTTGCGCCCAATCTAGCCGCAACCGTCACGCAAGCTGACATGAAATTTTTTAGAAGGAGAAATAAGAAAAATATGCGTGATCCATCGTCGACTGGGGTTGCCCCGTTTCATCGGACACCCATTACGCGGTAGGAATGCCCATTACTGAGCACCCCCCGCACAGATCCCGGCATGCCCAATTCGGGCACCGGGCTCCTACCTCGGGTGTTTGACGGCGAAACCCTGATCGGGCCATGGATGGCGGATTCGCGGTTGCGGGAGCCAAGCATCTGCGAGCCGGTTCATTCGCTCCCATGTCATTGCGTCCTTTTGGCTGCGTCGCCGGAGCGTGCGCCGCCAAATGTCAGTGACGTGATAGCGGAATGCGCCAAGCACTCGCGAGTTTGTGGGTACAGCGTGATATGTGAAGTAGTCCGCATGGCCGGACCGCGCTTCCGCCCGCCTCGCCCCGGTGGCCGCGGCGATGACCTGGGCACCTGGCTTGGGGGTCACGGCAGTAGCCGGCCGGTACAAGCCGTAGGTCAGTACGCCGTTCTCCGCCACTTCGAACCGAGAGGCGGGCGACATGAGTCGGCGCATAAGGTAGCCCAAAGCGAACTAGCGAACGCGGTGACCATGGGTCGCGCAGAGCTGCGAGGCGCGCTGCGGTACTATGAAGCGTTGCCCTTGGGTAAAGGCTAAGGGCCAAATGTTCGCAGCTGGATTGCGTCACATTGAGTCGTTTAACCGCGGTCGCCGAATATCTCCGAGCCCGAACAACTCGCACGCGACAACCTATGGGAGTAGAGCCATGGTCGCAGTCAAACACGAGGATCTTTCTATGGCCTTCGACTTCGTTAGCTACGCGGCGCCGATGGAGCACAACGCGTATGTCTCGCTCGATACTGGCAGAGTCTATTGGACCTCTGAGTCCAATGACGCGTTCGACGAGGATATTCCTGACGACCTTGAAACTTCCGACCGATACCTTGCGATACCACATAAGAACGATCTCGATCTTGGAAGAACTCTCGCCTTACGCTTTGTCGCACAAGAGCTGCCTGCGTGTTACGACCAGGTCGAAGGATTTTTCCAACGGCAAGGGGCTTACTCGCGCTTCAAGGATTTGCTGCGGCGAGAGGGCGTTCTCGAGGTCTGGTATACGTTTGAAGCCGACTCTGTCGAAAGAGCGCTGAGACAATGGTGTGCCGAGAACGGTCTTGAGATTCTTGAAGCGTGACGGGCCGGTTAATCAGGCCAAAAAACGTTTGGCCGCACAGGTTCTCCTTCGGTAATTCAGGCGCCGCCGTGCCAAAGCAATCACCTACCTAGCGCATAGTCCGATCGGAACACTCCGGTCGCAAATCGTCGACTATCGGCCAGTTGCGACCATTCGGCAGACGACCTACCAATGGCCGCCTGTGACGAAAAGCGTCTTTCATGACATCTTGAGGTGGCCTGGAGCAGTGATCGTGAATTTCACAGACAGTTGCCGCCGGATTCAGCCACTCACGTTTCCAGCGAGGCGAAAAGACATCGAGGGGATTCAGAGCGAGGCACTCGAAGCAGAATGAAAGGCCGCGTCGGTCGGACACCCACGCTGCTGGTGTTTGGATCGCCACTAGTCTGTCGACGTTAACGTGAGTCAGAGCTGCGAGACGGGCAAGCACCAGTTCATCAACCAGTGGAAACAGCAGCCATCCACAGCGGGGCAAGTAGGGGAATGCCCCAGGCTGCTACGATCCATTGACCGGCTTCTGGCGGTCGACGTCTATGCGCCGCTACTGTGCGAAGAATCGCCGCCACGGTGCTGGGAGTTGCACCATGACCCAGCCGAACCCATCTCCTTATACATACATGGACGCCCCCCGAGATTGCCATGGCTTCAAGATCGATGGCTCGAAGGTGGAGATTGCAGCCATACATCCGGCCTCATATGCGGGAGTTGGCCGCCGGCCGCCATGCCGAAGTCTTCCCTGTCGCCCACTGCGTCAGCGACGGCAAATGGGTCACTTTCTACAAGGACGGGGAAGAAATCTGGGCGTGCAATGCCGTGTATGCCGCTGCGCATTTCGACTCTTCTAACGAGTCGAACGCTTGCGCGTCGACGGCCGACTGAGGTGCCGGCGGCGCTCGCACCCTGCCCTTCTCTCCCAATCAAACATACCACCCCAAAATTTCGGTGAACGGGCGTTATGTTAGAAATTCAGCGGTAATGCGCCCTTCTGTTCCTTCTTTCCCGTCCCCATTTCTGATGAGTCTTCACCCGCGGCCCACCGCTACAACCTTCCACTTCGCCATTACTCTTTTGCGCTGAGGGAACGGGCGTCTAGATAGCGCTCTGCACCCGCCCCCCATCTGAGTGGTGTCGATTGAAGATAAAGCGGGATGCGTTGGTCTATAACGTTACCCTCCGAAACTGGCAAGGCCAACTCGACACATTCGAGGAAAACGTATCAATTATGTCAATTGCTTTGATGGGCGTTGTTGCATAAATCCGGGGTGGGTTGGGCTGACGTTTACGCGCAACGGCTGGAAAGCTGCCTCTGTTAACTTCTGACGAAGCGGCGTAGTGTCTTGGATTTTTTCCGGGACGATGCGCAAGGACAACCGACAGCAAACCGAGCCCAAGAGGGTCTACCGCGTCAAGAACTGGGCGCAGTACAAGGGGCTGATAGCCCGAGGAGACGTGACGATGTGGTCGAAGAGAGCTTGCTCGTGCCACCGGCTAAAGCCCAGTCGCCCAAACCTGGCCACCCGTTTGTCTATACGGATGCGCTGATTCAGGGTCTGCTCGGTCTCAAGCAGGTGTTCCACCTGCCGCTGCGCGCGCTGCAAGGCTTCGCGCAGAGCTTGCGCACCCTGGCCTTCCCAACGTTGCCAGTGCCGAACTACACGACATTGAGCCGCCGCGCGCAGAATCTGAACGTCGTGCTGCCCGCCTCGCGTACCGGCGAGGCGCTGCATCTGGTGATCGACAGCACTGGGCTGAAGCTTTACGGCGAAGGCGAGGGGAAGGTTCGCAAGCACGGTTGGTCCAAGCGCCGGACTTGGCGCAAGGTCCATCTCGCCATGGACGCGAACACCGGCCAAATCTGTGCTGCACTGATGACCCACCAGGACGTTGGCGATGGCGAAGTGTTGGCCGACCTGCTCCACCAGATCCCGGCTGATACACCGATCGATACCATCGGAGGCGACGGCGCTTCCGACAGCAAGCCGTGCCACGCGGAGATTGCCGCGCGAGGTGCACAGCCCTCGACCCCACCACGCTATGGCGCGAAGCCTTGGTCCGAAAGTACGCCGGGCGCAGCCTGGCGTAACGAGGCCATCGATGTCATCGAGAAGAGCAGTCGAGGCGAATGGAAAGCCGCCAGCGGCTATCACCGGCGCTCGCTGGCCGAGACCCTGATGTACCGCCTCAAGACGCTGACGGGACACAGTCTGTGGGCACGCGAAATCGGGTCGCAGGCCGCCGAAGTGGCCATCCGTGCGGGCGTGCTCAACCGCATGGTCGCGCTCGCTCGCCCGCAATCCGTCCGTATCGCCTGAGTTCAGCCTCACCGAGGAGCCCCTGTTTTTAATCTCGATTTATGCAACAACGTCGATCAAAGGGAAAGCGTGGATTCGAAGCCTGTTGGGTTCGCCGAATGTCGCACGTGAAAGTCAGAATACGATCGTTGCTGTAGCCAATACGGTGGCAGTGCTGTCCAGCCGGTTCTCGCTGGTGACCGTTGGTACCCAGCGCACGCTGAAAGAAAGCGGCGCCTTGCCGCCAAGCTTGGTGTCGTACGTGACAATCGGCCCGATCGTGAAGTCGTGGCCGCGGAAGCCATTGAGGCGGTCGGCCGTGGGCCCGGTGTCGTTGCCCAGTTGCTGAACCGTGCCCATGACGATCCCTGCCCCCCAGGCGCCAAACTTCTTCAGCCCCATGACGTCAAGCGTGAACAGCGGCGCGCATTCTGGTAATCAGTGGCGCTGTTGCGCGTGTAGAATTGGAACGCCGCCACGGCGTTAAACTCCAGCCCGTATTGCGGCATCGAGTGCGTGAATGCGACCTGCGGCACGAAAGTCCAGGTGTTCAGGCTCGGATTGGCCAGGGCGTTCTTGTCGTATTGCCCAGTGGGGGCCCAGACATTGAAGCTCAAGGCCATGTGGCTGGTCTGCGAGAAGTGGAAGCCGGCGATGATCGGGCTGAAATAGATATCGTAAAGATTCGACGCCCGATCCGAGGTGCCACGCGAGAAACTGGCACCGCCGGCAGTGACGCCCGCGTTGGCGTGCACCGAAGTCCAGACATAGGGCAGCGTGAAGCTCGAGGCAAAATTCCAGGCGCCGGGGCCCGTATCCCACACCTTCATGAGTGTAGCCAGCGTAAACGCGATCTTCGCGTCAATGCCCAACGTGGTACGGCCACCGATCGGCACCTGGCGACCGCCGCTGATCGATCCGTCCATATAGAGCTGCTGGAGATTGGCAATCCATACCGGCTGGTCCGGGATTACGGCGACATTGGAAAACACGCTGGTGCCCGCCACTGGTCGGCCCAAAGCGCCCTCTGTGGCATTTCCGGCCAGCGGCGCCATCAGGCCGCCTGCGGCAACGACGGCCAGGATGGTGGTACTTGCTCGCCTCATGGTGTGTCTCCTTGTAAAGGGAGGCGCCACGCTTACAGTCGGTGCGAACGCCGCATTGTGAGGAATCACCAATCTCTCCCTCCCGAAACAGCACCGAGGCGTTCCTCAGATCTGGAATGCCCCCTTC
Organism: Cupriavidus sp. GW823-FHT06D04; assembly: GCF_058795055.1. Taxonomy (NCBI): domain Bacteria; kingdom Pseudomonadati; phylum Pseudomonadota; class Betaproteobacteria; order Burkholderiales; family Burkholderiaceae; genus Cupriavidus; species Cupriavidus sp. GW823-FHT06D04. The sequence continues at coordinate 55,393 of NZ_JBXAHL010000035.1, forward strand.
GTCCCGGAATCTTCCACTGCAACAATTGACACGCTCTGCTTAATTGACAGGCTGAGCCTGCGGAAAACTCCATGCGCCACGGAGAATCTCCGCGTGCGGCCGATACAGGCGCACGGTGTAGTTCCACCCGGGCACGATCGGCAGGCAGTTGGACACCTGTCCGTTACACCCGCCGAACTGGATTGGAATCGACCCGTCACCGTTCTTCTTCGCTGTGATGTTGTTGACGGTGTAGGCATTGGCCGGGTTCTTCTGGAAGTAACCTTCGGCGTTGTAAACGCTGACCGACCAGAATCCATCCACGGGCACATCTTTGACGTTCGCCCGGTACACGGTCTTGCCATCGTTCTTTTCCGGTGTGATGTTCAGGTAGATGGCGTCCTTGTCCGGGTTGCCGCCCCAGCCAGCCGCCGTGCCCATTAGATGGCGCACAAGATCGACCTCGCCCTTCTTGCCGAACGACTTCTTGAAGTCCGGTGTCGTCGCCGACAGCGTCAGCAGCGCGTCGCGCACCTTCTTCTGGCTGGCCTGGTCCCAGTTGGGCAACTCCAGCTTGCCCGTCGCCTTCTGGCTGACCTTGATGGCGTCTTGCAGCGCATGGACCCGCTTCAGGTCATCCGGATCGTTCGGATCCACCAGCGTGCGGATGGCCGCCACCACGTAGCGCGTACCGACGTTCTCGCGCGTCAGCGTATGCGTGCCGGCACCGTAGAACACATTGGGCACGTAGTGGTCCTCGCTGATGACCTGCAGGACATGAAGCGCTTGCCCGGATCCGGCATGGCAATTGTCACGGGGCCGGCATTGAGATCGAACACGCCGGAGGAATACAGCGTGTCACGGTTCAGGCGGATCACGGTCTGCTCATCGATCGAAGCGGGCTCGCGCCGGTGCTGCAGCTTGCCCACGCCGCCCTGCTTTGCCACCCCGGCGATATACATGTCGGACTCCGCCCGCACGAAGTTGTCTACCGTGACCGGCACGGGTCCACCTGCCGCCTGGGCAGCGGAGGCCTGGCCATGGATAGTGCCGACGCCAGCGAGTGCGAAGCCCATCAAGGCGTTGGCAATCATTGCATTTTTCATAGTTCCTCTCTCGTATCGGATTTTCAAAGTCACGCTGGCGCCCTGCTGCCTGTGCCGGATTCTTACTCGGCCGCCACCATGGACGGCTGGCGCCATTGGCCAGACAGCATCTCCTGTTTCGGCAGGTACACGCGCAAGATGGCATAGAATTGCCCGTCAGGCGCCGGCAGCCAGTTGCTCGCCTTATCCTTGCCGGGGCTGTCCTTCTGCACATACAGGGTCAGCCCGCCATCGCGATCGCGTTTGAGCTGGCCGAGCATCGAAGAGTTGATCAGATAACGGTTCAGAGGGTTAGCCACCAGCAGTTTGCTCTTGCCGTCGTACATCGTCAGCGACCAGAACGCATTGGCCGGCGGCAGCTTGTCCTTGTCGAAATGCAGCGTATAACGCGTGGCGGCAGCATTTAGCGGATTGCCTGCGGCGTCCAGAAAGTAGCCGGGATAAATCGCCTCTTCCGCCGAGTTACCGAATATCCCCAGTGCCGCCGCTGCATAGCGGTACATGTAGTTGTTCTTCAGGTGCTCGCGTGTGCCAAACAAGTCACCGCTGGTGAGCTTCCTTGTGTCCAGTTGCGTCTTCTTGAATTCCACGAAATGGGACTTGCCATCAGCCATGCCGGCTGCCAGGGTCTTCTGTATCTCCGGCGATAGCGAGCGCTCGTCGAACGGCAAGCCGCGGCCCACGCCGATCTTTGCGAATCGCGCCATCACAGCTTGCTCGCTCGGCATCGTCGGCGCGAACTGCAGCATGAAGTTCAGGTAGCGGAAGAAGGCCAGCGAATCCGTCGCGTCCGCAGCAGGCTTCGGCCAGCCGATGGGGGCGGCTGCCGCCGGTGCCGGCTTGCCGAGGAACGCACTCAGTGTCCTCACCTTGTAGCCCTTCTGGATGGCACGCACCCGGCGCAGATCCTTGGCATTGAAGAGTTGCGTGCGATATATAGCGTAGGCAATGCTGGACTCGCTACGGATCACGGCTTTCACGCTGGCCGGCTTCTCACCGTTCCAGTCAGGCCAGATAACCATGCTTCTGGGCCTTCCCGCCCAATCTGCATTGTCGCGGGCTTGCCGTCAGTGGTATGGCGTTGCCCCTTCGACATTGCGCAAGCAGAAACGCGCCCCAGTTTGATGGGTGATTCGCTGCGCAGGTCGGCTATCGCAGGATGGGGGCATGCAAGGATAGCCGACTCATGATTTCTACGGCCATGTGTGCAGGATGGCAGTAGAGTGAGTCGATAGAACATGCCTTTGGTCATCCTCTACGACGTCCAGTGGATGTCGCGCGAACTCAAGGAACTGCAGGAACATGGACATCCCGTCTATGCCGACGCGCTCAAGGCCCTGTCGCCTCACCGGCGGGAGCGCATCAACCGGCTCGGGGACTACCTGCTGGACCTGCCCAGGCGTGCGCCGCCGCTCGACCCAACGATCGATTTTCTATTCAGAGATGTGGCGGATTTTCTGCTTTTCCCCGGCCAACCCTCTATCAGAGTGCGTCGGCCGACTAGATTGCGCAGACACCATCTGCGAGGTTTCCTCGCCAGCTGTAGCCGACGCGCTTCGTCGAGTGGTTTCGGCCCGCCAGAGACGCTCGGGGCCGGTATGGCCCACATATACGAGTTTCAGTATAAAATTGGCATGTTGCTGTTTTATACTGAAACTCATGGATCCGTGGATCGAGTTGGATGAGGATGCGCTGCGACAGTATATCGACGCCAAGGCGGTGTTCGAAGCGTGGGAATCAGCGCGTGCCAAGGCCGCAGAGGTTCGCGGCGGGATGCTCTGGCGAACCACGAAAGGCCGGGAGTACCTGATTCGGACCGGCGTGGACAACAAGCAGAAGAGCCTCGGGGTGCGTTCGGAAACGACCGAGGACATGTACTCGCGGTTCAACGCGCGCAAGGAAGCCGCCGAGGCCCGGCTCAAGACGCTCGCAGACGAGCTCGACCGGCACCGGCGGCTGAACCGAGCGATCCGCGTTGGCCGGGCTCCGGACATCCTCGTGGCCATCCTTCAGGTGATGACACGGCTCAATATCGCCGAGCATTTCATCGTCATCGGGACGCACGCACTCTATGCGTATGAAGCCGCGGCCGGGGTTCGCCTGCAGGAACGCGCCCTCGCAACTCGCGACGTCGATCTTCTTTGGGATACGCGCAAACGCCTTCAGTTTGCTTCCCGAATGAAGAACCTGGATCTCTCCATGCTGGACGTTCTACGCAAGGTAGATAGCACGTTCGAGATTCGGGATGATCAACTTTTCACGGCAGTGAACGCAAAGGGCTTCGAGGTGGACATCCTGCGTCGCGAGGCCGCCGATCTTGACCCTCATCCGCTCCAGCTGACCGACGACGAAGACGACCTCTGGGCAGTCCAGGCGCGACGCGCAAATGTTCTGTTGGGGGCGCCTTCATTCTCTGCGCCCATCGTTTCCGTGACCGGAAGGATGGCGCGGATGACGACAATCAGTCCAGCCGCGTTCGTCGACTTCAAGCGCTGGATGGCGTCGACTGCAGATCGCGATCCTCTCAAGATTTCTCGCGACAAACTGCAGGCATCGATCGTGGAAGCGCTGGCCAACCGCTTCCGGCTTGGTGTTTAGCGAGCCGCGCGTGGCCTGATGGGTTTGAACGGGCTGCACCGGCCACCGCGATTCTCATGGAGAGTGATCTACGGCTGCAGCCATCCGGATTGGTGCCCGTTTATGGCGACGCGGTCGCCCGCCGGCGTGCATGACGCGCTGGTCATCTTCGAGCCGGGTTGGCCAAAGCACAGGCCACTGACACGACTCAACAGCTAGGCCAATAGCGAATCAGCGGCCGCCACCTCCGCGGAGGGTACGCATACTGTTGCAGCCTACCCTTCAAGCTGGACTTGCAGTTCCCTCGCTGCATTCTTGTCCATCTCGGCCGCATGGGCCGCCGCCTGTTCGAGCAACGATGCATGTGTCTTGGGCACGACGAGCATCGTCAAACCCAGTCCTTCCATCACGCGCAGCGCGTGCTCCAGATTGACGCCCTTGCCGTTCTCCAGCTTGGACAACATGCCGACGGAAACCCCGCAATAATTGGCAGCCTGGTCAATGGGCATGCCTACCCCTGCCCGCGTTGCCCGTATCCGGTCACCAAGCTGGTCAATGCTTCGGATTGTCGCGCGTGATGGCGGGGTTGGATCAGGAAGCGGCCTCGGCATAGATGTGGAATAACTTTCACGAAAGTGAAATTATACAGAGATGACACCTCATGTCGATGGCCCCTCCCTTTGAAAGCCGTCATTGCTTGTTGTGGGTGTTCTTATTTCACTGCGAAACAACGTACCTGTGGTGTCAAAGATCATCATTCGTGCGACCCGCGCTCATCATTCATGCGACTGTCACTGCCGAGGGGCATCCATCATGCGTCCGTGGTGCGCAACAACGTGCCGGTGGGGCGTTGCAGCACCGGGTGGATTGGAGCCTGCTCCTGCAAGCCGACTCCGGGAGGCCTTCGCCCGACATAGCATGTCCTGGTTGGCCATTGTCCGCGTGCCCGAGCAATGGCACTGCGGCTCGCTTTGCATGATGCTCTCAGCTTGCCCGCCTGCTGTCCGCGCGTTAATGGCGAGGTGCTCGCTGCAAAGGCAAAGCGGGTGAATAAATAGGGGAACAAAATCTTCTTTCGAAAACAGAAATCAAGCACCATGCGGGTTTCAGGACTTAATCCATTAGACGCCAGCGCAGGCCGGCTGCTCGCAGCCGGCCTTTTTTCGCTGACGGCCCCGTACCCGGTTCGCGCTGCGAGCGCGAACCAAAGGCATCACGGTTTTGTCGCCGTAACGCTTGTCACGTCGTTGCTACTGGCCTGATAGGTAAGCGTGCCGGTGATATTGGTCACGGTAAAGGTTACGCTGTTCTTTCGCTTGGCGATCGTTCCGCTCGTGACCATGCACTGTCCGTCGGCACCCGTGGTGCAGGCCGAACTCCCGCTGTAGCCGCCGCTCCAGGTTCCGCTCACGGTTGCGTTTGGCACCAGGTTGTGACTGGCATCGTGCACCGTGACCGTGACGGTGGTGGTCCATCCCGTCTTGTTTGCGGTGCTGCTGGCGCTCAGGCCGCCCACATGCGCGACAGGCAGGCTCGCGATGCCGGTTCGAGGGCCGGTCGACAGGTCCAGGGCGAAGCTGCCGCCCTTGCCCAGGTTCACGCTGTCCTCGGACGGGGACACCTGGATGGTGTACGTCCCGGCCACGGTGGGCAGTGCGTGCATTGTTTCCTGACGGCCGATTCCACCGCATTCGACTCCGGCCATGCACAGGCTCTCGGACAGCACGACGCCATTGGGGTCCAGCAGCCTGGCGTCGAGATCGGGCTCCCACTGCGCAGCGAGGCAGCTGCCCAACAGCGGCAGGATGCATTTCGCCTGGCCGTTGATGGTGACCGTGGCACCGATGGGAACACCGAGGTCGGCCTGGGCGATGGAGAACGTATAGCTCCACAGACCATGACTCGCCACGCTGGCGGTGACCCTGCGATACGTCGGAAAGACGGTCGGCTGGTAGCTGCCCCCCTTGGCGCTGGCCACCAGCGCGTAGCCGTCGAGGAGCCCGGCGCCGATATCATTGTCCTTGCCGGCCGGGCCACGGTCCTGCGCCGTGGCTTCGAGCTTCTGCCGCAGGTCCGCTGGCGACAGGAGCGGATTCGCCTGTAGAGCCAGGGCGACGGTGCCGGAGACGAACGGCGTGGCCATGGAGGTGCCACTGTAGGTGACATAGGCGCTGACCGTGCCGGCCTTTGCAGCCGTGATGGTCAGTCCGGGTGCGCAGATGTCCGGCTTGACACGGTTGTCCAGCGTCGGTCCCCTGCTCGAAAACGGCGTCACGTAGATGCCGTCCGAATGGTTGGGCGCGCCGGCGGGAGCGGACCACTCCGCGCATGCCGCCACGGTGATGGCTTGCGCCGCGGCCCCGGGCGAGCCGACCGTGCCTGGCTCGTCGCCCGAATTGCCGGCCGCCACCACCACGACGGCACCGCTGCTCACCGCTGCATCGGCGGCCTGGCTCAGGGCGTCCTGTCCGTCTGACGGCGCGCCGGAGCCCAGGCTCATGGAAATGATCCTCACGCCCTGGGACATGCACCAGTCGATGCCGGCGATGACCTGGCTCTCGAGTCCAGAGCCGGACTGGTCGAGCACCTTGGCCGCGTAGATCGCTGCGCCGGGCGCCACGCCCTTGTAGGTGGCGGCGCCCGAGCTGCCCGTGCCGTCGCCAAAGGCGATCGACGCGACGTGGGTGCCGTGGCCGTGGTCGTCATATGCGCTACCCCGTCCATTGATGGCATCAAAGAACGGGATCGGTCGCGCATCCAGCTGCTCGTGGTTCGGATCGACGCCCGTGTCGACGATGCAACCCTTGATGCCGGCGCCGTCCACCCCGAAGCTGGCGCGTGCCGCGTCGGTGCCGAAGTCGGCGCGGGCGGCGTTGAGCTTGGTCGAAACGGTGAAGTCCTCCTCGATCCGCCGCACGCCAGGCTGCTGCGCCAGCGCCCTCACCTGGGCGGTCGTCATGGTGGCGGAGAAACCGCGGATGATCCTGAATTCGCTATGCAGAGTGAAAGCACCGACCGCCTGCCGCGCCGTGGCCGCAGTGCCCGGACCGCTGAACGTGACGACGACCCGGACGAGGTCACCGGGTCGTGCCGCCGCGATCTGCGCCTGCAGGTCATCGGAGATCCGGTCGTCGTCACGGTCGACGAGGCGGACCGAACGCGCTGCCTCCGTGCCGGGTGCCGACCGGTTTGAGTCGGGTAGCGGCGCGGCCGGAATGGACAAGGCGACAGCCGCCAGACAACCCAGTACAGCGCAATGGCGCATTTGGGGTTCTCCCCTTCTTGTTTGAGGCAATTCGGGCAGCGTGGATGCCGACGGCGAAAGTCAACATCCCCACCCAGCGTTTACAACGCGAAACTCGTTGCGGCTTGCGGAAGGGTCGCGCCGATATTTCAACCCGATATTCCAGTCACCGGCCACGCCTCACCACCTGACCTTGCCCCGGGGCTTATTAAGAAGTTATCCCATGTTCTCGAAGTCTAGGTTGCGAAGTGGCAAATTTCAGGCGGACTGTGTGCGAAATGGCACTTTTTCCTTCGATCCGGCGTGTGTCAAAGTAGTTGTCGCGTCCGCCGCTATGCTGCTTTCCGGTACGTGGGCTCCGCGGTTCGCTCCGGGTTCAGGTAGACCACCACCTGCGCCAAGTCCCAATCCCGGATTCCCGCCGACCAACGCTGTGGATGGCGCGCACGTGCCGCCTGGTACAACGCCGTACGTTGCGCCAGCAGGCGCGGCGCTTGTCCGCGGTGTCGCTGGATCGGCGTGACGTACTTCAGGCCGCTGTGGCGGTGCTCTTCGTTGTATCAGCACACGAACCGATGCACCCAGTCGCGCGCTTGCTGCAGGGATCGAACGGCCGATCAGGCCACAGCGGACAGTACTTGGCCGTACGGAACAGCGCTTCGGCGTAGGCGTTGTCATTGCTCACGCGTGGGTGGCTGTATGAGGGCTCCACGCCCAAGTACTCCATAGCCGCTCGCATCGTCGCTCCCTTCATGACGCTGCCATTGTCCGAGTGCAACACCAGCGGCCGGCCAGCGGTCTGCTCACGCAGGCAACCCAGCGCCAGCAGTTGGCTGGCATGCTCGACCGATCGGCCTCGTCGTACCGGACTTCGATTTCTCTTCGAATCTCGAGCGCTAACTCGACCGCGGCGGGCGTCATCATGGCGGTGACCAATCCACCGACCGCTTCGTCGATGGGTCCGCCCGCAATCGACTGGCAGCACGGTTCACCACGCGTTCCTTGCGCGCGATCGCAGACACACCACGCCTCCTGTCGCTCGCGCCGCGTTGCATACCGGAGACGGAAGTTTCTACCGCAAAGCCCGCAGACCGCGCGCCCCTGCAACAGGGCCGCGCGCTCTCCCGGCGGTGACGCTCGCGCTTTCGAAGCACATGCTTCCCGTCAGCGGTTCGCCGATAGTGCCGTCGGCCGTAGACGTAGGTGCCCGCATAGCGCGGATTGTTCAGCGTGCGGAGGGCGGTCGACGCAGTGAGCGGCTGGAAAGTGATCAGTTTCTCGTTGCGTATGCGGGGTGGAAACCGAAGGCCTTCATTCCGGAATACTTTCACTGTCCGGCTCGCAGAGCCTACCCGTGAGAACGTCTCGAAGAAATAGGCAATTACGTACCTGCCTGGCATCGTTGAGCATGACCTTCGCGGCCTCGCGTTCGGCGTGTCCGTCCGCGTTGGTCACCATGGCGCTCACCACCAGGCCATGGCGGTTGTCGCTCAGAGTATGACCCATATAGCGCAGCTCGCTGGCGGTCTTGCCCTTGCGGTACAGCTTGGCATCGCGATCGGTCTTGGACGCGTGCGTCTCGCTGCTGCGTTTGCGACCCCTGAAGTCGCCGCTATCGTCATCGCTGCCATCCTTGCGCACGAAGCTCTTGTGGCCTGCCCACGCCTGAATCAGATTGCCGTCCACGCTGAAGTGCTCGCCAGACAGCCAGTCCCTATTCTGCGCGATTGCCAGCACCTCGTTGAAGAACTCGATCACGGCATCGTGCTTGATCAGCCGTTCGCGGTTCTTGGTGAAGACCGTAGGCACCCAAACTCTGTCGTCCATCGCAGCCCGACGATTTGAGGCAGAGGACGTACGGTGCGCCTGCCGGCTGCTCAAGCGGCCAGTCTCCCCAAGCCGGATCTCGGATACGATCGTCGACGAAGCCTGCAGCTGGAGCGCAGATCTCATCGTGATGGGCACGCACGGCCGGCGCGGCCATCGCAGGCCCCAGGATAAAGGAGGTTTCATGAGTGGGATGCGTGCCGCTGCGATGACTGCATTGGCTTTCACATCCAGGCTCTGGTCAAACTGGGGACCACGCGTGCCGAATCGGAGGGAGTGCTCAGAACGGCCGTGTATATGGGGGCGGACCATCGATGATGTACGCCACGCACGCGCTCGCGGCCTTTGAGGAGTTTTCGTCCTGAAGCAAATGTCGACCACATCCGTCGACCGACGAACATAGACACTGTGGCAGTTGAGAACTTCGGCGATACTGTCTGACCTATGGCGGCCGCCGCAATCTAAGTTCTTGGGGAACGTTGGCGGTGCCACCATGGCGTTGCTATCGCCAGAAAGCGACATGCGTCGCCTGATGGCCCCGCCCCAACTGAGATGGGACTCGCAGTGAAGAAGCACGCCTCTGCCCTTGTACTGGCTGTTATCGCAGGTATGCCGCTCACCGCACAACCTGCTGATAACAAACGCCAGGCGGAAGTGGCCAGGCTGGGCGTAGAAGTGATGCCGTTCAGTCTCAAAGCCACGACCCACATTTTCACCAAGACAGTGGACGGCGGTACTCAGCGCGTCGTAGCAAGGGATGCATCGGATGCCGCGCAGGTTCGGTTGGTACGAGAACACCTACAGCTCATCCAGAAGCAGTTCAAGGCAGGCGATTTCTCAGGCCCTTCGCACATACACGGCGATGAGATGCAGGGCATTGCCCAACTCAAGGCAGCGAAGCCAGGCCAAATCTCCATTACATACATGGACATCGCAAGGGGCGGCGAGCTATCTTTTCGTACGACTGAGCCCAGCCTTGTGTCTGCCCTTCATGCTTGGTTCGATGCGCAACTCTCCGACCACGGCGCAGACGCGATAGAAGGCCACGCGCACCATCATAGCGGCCATTCCCACGACTGACGGGGCCAGAATACCTTCACCGTCGCTGGGCGAATTGCGCGGCGAAAATCAGGCAGATAGTCACACTACTGAACACTGCTCCACCATAGAACGTAAAGGCGGCTCCGAACCTGTCCCACAACCAACCAGCGAGCGTGCTAGCTACCAGGAGTGCCAGGCCACTTGCAAGGTTGAAGACCCCAAACGCCGTACCCCTGAGGTCTGCCGGCGCAGCATTCGCCACCATAGTCGCCAGAAGCCCCTGTGTCATTCCCATATGCAGGCCCCAGAGCATAACTCCGCAGAGCGCGACCGACCAGTGCGTGCCAATCGCAAGTACGACATCGGCTGCAATCAGCACAACCAGCCCCCACGCCAGAAGCTTCACATGGCTGTATTCATCTGCCAGTTTCCCAAATGGATAGGCCGAGACGGCATACACCACGTTCATCGCGACCAGGACCAGCGGAGTCAAAAAAAGGCGAAGGCCCGCTTGCTGAGCCCGCAACACCAAGAATGCTTCGCTGAACCGTGCCAACGTGAATACCGCACCGACGGCAACCACACTCCAGTAGGCAAAACTCAACCGCGCGAGATTCTTCCGTCGCATGGGGTTCACCCGCTTTGCGGATTCGTGCAACTCTGGCTCTTGCACCCCGAACATGAGCAACACGACCGACAGAATACCCGGGAAGACCGCAACCCAAAAGACGGCCCGGAAATCGTCCGCCCAGAGGTACATCAGGCCAATTGCAATCAGGGGCCCCAAGAACGCGCCTACTGTATCCAGTGACTGCCGAAGTCCAAAGGCGGCACCACGAAGATGACGTGGTGCAATATCGGCAACCAGCGCATCACGCGGTGCACCACGAATGCCTTTGCCAATGCGGTCGGCAACGCGCGCTCCAAATACAGTGCCGACGCCGGTGGCCGTTGCAAAGAGCGGTTTCGACAATGCTGCCAGCGCATAGCCAACTACGGCCAGGCCCTTACGCTTCCCCAAATAATCACTCAGGATGCCGGAAAAGACTTTCACAATCAGGGCGGTTGCCTCCGCCACACCTTCTATCAATCCGACCGCCAGTGCGCTGGCTCCCAGCGTGGTGACCATGAAGACGGGCAGCAGGCTATGGATGATTTCCGAAGACACATCCATCAACAGACTCACGAAGCCCAGCATCCAAATGCTGGTGGGAAGCTTGCGCAGCGCACTGGTGAGAGCAGCCATTGCCGCGGTTTCTGTTCATTGTTGATGCCCGTTGACGCTCGGCATCAGTTCTTCATTAGGCCTTCGGTGGGCGCTCAATACCCAGGCAGCCGTCCAGGCCCTAGAGCAAGTGGCTTCCAGACCAATATCACATCGACGGTCCATTGCCCCATCCCGATGGCGACCGAAGTCCTTCACCTCTGAAATAGTAGATGCCGTAAGCGCTCGACACCAACGCAGCTGCGGGCCGGCGGCAAAAAATGACCGCGTCAATCGACTGCGGCATTGCTTGTGCGACAGGAGAGCTACGAAGTCAGCTGACGCCACACAGGAGCTTCCGAGAGACGGCTGCGGCCCGTGAGCTTCGTCTGCCAGATTGCGACGTGGCCGGCATCTGCAAAGTGCGTGGCGAGCAATATATTCAGCACGGCGACTGGCTCTGGGCAGGTGATTCTCCCCCTTGGAGGCGTAATGCAGCCTCAAGCCCTTTCGGCGGGTGCTGATTTTTTCCGACCGGTCAACCTTGCGAAGACGAGAAATGCGAGGGGAGCCAGTACGAGGCCATAGCTGAGCCAGATGCCGTACACACCCTCTGGTCCGAAAGGCTCGGTCACTTCATGCCAATATTCGTTGTCAACTAACGGTAGCGCACCAGCTTCCGAAAACTCGTGAACTGCGTAAATGGCCAACTGAATGCAAAACAGCACCATGAAGATGGCCGTAACCTGGAAGAACAGCGACAAATTGACCCTCCGCCCGTACTTGGTCCATGTCCATGCCAGTGCGCCGGCGCAAGTCACGCCGAGCGCGCCGCCCAAGGCCAGGTGACCAGTTGCCGCACCGGCGGAAAGGGAGGCAATCATGGTCGCGGCCTCGATGCCTTCGCGCCCGACCATCAGCAGCATGAAGGCAAACACGGCCAGCCACGGCCCAACCGTCTTCTCATCGGGGACACTGGAGAGCCGGTTGCGAATCTCGCCGGCTATCGCCTTGCCATGCTTGAGCATGTGCCAGGTGCAGGAGACCACCAGGATACCGGCCAGCAGGGCCAGCCAAGCTTCGGCGACGGGACTCATCCCACCCATGCGGAACAGCACTAGACCGAGCACCGCAGAGAGTAGTAAGGCGGCGAAAATGCCCGCCTTCGCCGCACTGACCAAATGCTGGCGCCCTGCCTTATGAAGGAACGCGAGCGTAATGGCGGCAATGAGAAATGCCTCCACGCCCTCACGAAACGTCACCATGAGCATTGAGAACATCACATCCCCGCACGTCAAATTATGCAAATACGAATGATAACTATTCTAGGACGCGTTTGCGAAATATGTCGAAAGGCGTGTGCGACATTGGGTAACAGATGGAATTGTCTGCAAGGCGTTGATGGAAGACGAAGCCCAAAGCCTCCCCCCGCCGCAATAGCCAAGGTGACCGCACACATAACGGGGGCGACACGGGATTCAGCGCTCGGGAACGCTTACCGTCCGCCGATTCTCAGCACAAGCGTCGCGGGGCCCTCCTTGCCGCGCGCCAGTTCAGATTGCGCCATTATCTTCTCCTTGCTGGCCACCATGGTCGGTAGGAAAAGTTCAGGAAATTATGCAAACCATTGCTACTCAACTCGCGCGATCCCGCCCGAACACGGCGGTGTCGGCCGTCTAGATGGCGCTTCGCCTACTCTGCCGGTGTGAGCACCAAGTCATGGCGATTAATTGCATTGTCGCTGGATCCTAGAGCCTCGGACGCGGCCTGCGAATGCCCCGACTCATGAGTAATTGCGTTTTGACTGGCATTCAGGAGGCCTCAGCTTCGCTCCCCCTTCTGTATGCCTCTGTCCATCCTGACCTGGAAGCGGTGGCCCATCTCTTCGGCGATCGCCGGGAGCGCCGCAATCACGATGGCGCGCCGTCGAGCTGATGCCCGCCATGCTTGGAGACGACCAAGGCATCAGTGCCCAAGTCGGCCCCAAGGCGTGCGCCATCGAGGACGTCTTTCGGGGTCAGCTTGCTGCCCCAGAGCGGCCCCTCCCTCGATAGTTCGCACTGACCTTGCCTTGATCCATATCAACCACAGCGCTCGGCAAGAGACGATGCTTGAGATGGAACACACATGCTTCCATGTTCTCGCCCAACTACGATCCGTTGACCGGCCATCTGGCGGTCGACGTCTTTGCGCCGCTACTGTGCGAAGAATCGCCGCCGCGGTGCCGGGAGTTGCACCATGACCCAGCCTGACCCACCCATAAAACTCGTCCCTTGCGAAGTCTGCATGAAGGAAGTACCGAAGTCCGAGGCGATCGTCCCCGAGGCATGCGACTACGTCGCCTACTTCTGTGGTTTGGAATGCTATGCGCAGTGGCGCCGTCAGTTACCAGAGACAGTCGCGCAGGGGGAGACTGCACCGCCTCCCGTCGATCCGCCGGCGTGAGAAGGCTCAAGGCGACTTCCGGACGCTGACGTGAGCCCCATACTAGACCATGCGGCATAGTGGTGCCGGTTTGGCGATGCTGGCCCGATGAAGTCGGCGGCACCTGGGGATCGAAACGCACGCATCCCACCTATTCCCACGCGAACTCTTTTCCCCTGGGCATTGGAACCATAGATACATGCCAGCACTGCAATTCACACGAGGATCCCGCGAGCCCAGATCCGTGAAGGTACCCCGCCAGATCCAAGACCTATGACCTCGACCGCGAATTCGCTGCGCGTGCAACGTAAAGTTTGGCTCTGTGTGAGCTAGGTGTTGCGGGAGCAAGCGTAGGCTCCCACGGAGGACAGGCGAATGAGAACTTCTTAGGTCCTACGTTGTTAGGAGCCGTTTTGCGAGTATTGCTTTAAGGTCTCGCCTGGTGTCGCTTATGATGTGTATGTAAATGGTGTCGTTTGCAATCTGGTAGATGATTCTGTTCATGCCGCTGATGACTTGATAGTATTTCGTTGGTTGGAAATCTATCAACTCGGGTGGGTTGCTACCCTTCAGTGGGAAATCTTCTACCTGCTTGATTGATTGTTGAATCTTGCTTCTGGTCTCAAGCCAAGTCTTGTTGCCAAATTTATTAATGATGTACCGTCGCAAGTCTTGCAAGTCGGACTTGGCAGGCCCGAGAATTACAGACTTCATTCGATCCCTTCCTCCCTGTCCATGCGCTCCAGTTCGGCAAACACTTCGTCCGTCGGGGTGAAGTTGCCCGTCTCGATGTCATTCTGACCCATCGCCAGAATCTTCAGAAGGGCAACCGTCTGTTGCATGTCCTCATAGGATTGGGCATCCTGCACGACTACCTTTGCCTCGCCGTTCTGTGTGATCAGCATGGGCTCGCCGCTCTCGGTGATGTCCCGGACGATTTCTGCTGCGTGGCTTTTCAGATAGCTTATGGGCTTGACCTGACTCGGTTTCATATCCGCTCCTAGGCTTGAGACTACCGGTCCAAATATAGACCTGAATTCAGTCTGCGTCCAGCACAAGGAATTTCCTGCGCTATGCAGTGGCGCATAGGGCAGGCAATCGATGCATGTCCTCGGTGAGGAGCCGACTCTACCAGTGGGCGCCAGACCCAGCCCAGACAGCCGCGTAAAGTTTTCCGCCCCGTATAGGTCAGGCAGCCATCGCTGTGGGCCAATAGTCCGCTCATTAGACGCTCGACGTTACCTAAACTGCATTGGCCGCCCGGCTTGGGCGGGGAAGGAGTGCGTTTTTAATCACGCATAGATATGTGGAACGTTCTTCGACCAGTACAGTCATCCCGAGAACAGACATGACGCATGTCCATGTCGATGATCTGCCGGCTGTAACGCAGCGTTGAATGACCGCTGTACTTCAGGAGTTGACGCCGGAGCCGTACTGGGGCGAACGACGGCAGCGGGTCGCAAGGCGTCATCTCGGGCGTGGGCAGTATTGGAGGGCACTCCGCTGAATCGTCGTTCGATGCGAGGAGAGGGTGGTGTCGCATCGCCTGTTCCAGGTCGAGCCGATTTACCAACCGCTTCCGCTTGATGTTCAGGGGCACCTTGGCGGGCCGCGGCGGCTCGCCGTGCAACGTCCGGGGGGGGCCGCGAAACGTCGGTTGTCGCGCAACGCCTGCACCTCGGCCGCAATGGCCAGTGTCCGGCCCAGCCGCTTGTTGTCGACAATCGCGCCTTGGTCCACCTCGGCAAAGCGGTCGTAGGTGGTGTAGGGGAGGGAGGCGCCAGTCGCCCACAATTCGACATGGCCATCGGGATACTCAGCCACCTCGATGTCTTCCAGCAGGTACAGCACCTTGGCGTACCCTAACGTGAGGCTCTGTGACACCTTGCGCCACTCCAGCCACTTGAGATCCGTGCCAGATCATCGAACGCGGGCCAGCCAAACAGTAAAGTGCTTGAATGTCGAGGTTTTGCTCAAATGTCGTACGGCCGGCCATTTTCAGATGTCGGCGCGGTCGTGCAGTTTGTGGCGAAGCTGCGTCTTTGCCGGGGGCCGGCAGGGCGGTGGCTGGCCGGAAGCGGTCGAGCGCCATTCAGGGTGCGCGCACGATACCTGCCGATCGATGCCTTCCTTGAAGGATTCGAGATCTCCGAGCAGACCGAGATCTGAGGCCGTCGGCGGCGGCGCCCCGGCATCGCGCTGAGGTGACCGCCTCGAGGGCGGCTATGTGGCGCACGGTCGAACTCGCAGGCCCGGCCATGAGCAGTCGTCTGACAGCTTGGTGAATACAGTCGAACTCGCCAGGGCGTTCACCCAGAAGGTCAGCCGAATTACGCGCCCACCTGCTTGGCGAGCTCTTGAAAGTGCGCCCCGAGCGCATCGACGAGGGCGGAAACGAGCGCCGTCTTGAGCCGTCCTTTCATGCTCACCGCGAAGAATTCGACCGGCACCACTGGCTCTACGAGTGTGTGCACCGTCACGTCGTAGCGTGCGCACGCAGGCACCACGAATCC
Organism: Cupriavidus sp. GW823-FHT06D04; assembly: GCF_058795055.1. Classification (NCBI taxonomy): domain Bacteria; kingdom Pseudomonadati; phylum Pseudomonadota; class Betaproteobacteria; order Burkholderiales; family Burkholderiaceae; genus Cupriavidus; species Cupriavidus sp. GW823-FHT06D04. The sequence goes on from NZ_JBXAHL010000035.1 coordinate 71,308, forward strand.
GGGTAGGGCGGCCATTCCGTGGCCCGCCTCTACCATCGAGATCATGGCCTGGATGTTCTGGAGTGCGGCGGTCCGTCGCGGGGTGATTTCGAGGGCGCGAAGCTGCGTGTCCACGAGCTTCTGGATCGGGTTGTTATTCGGGAGCACGATGAGCTCCTGGTCGTCCAGGGACGACCACTTCACCTTGCGCCCCGTTTCGAATCCGCGCCCGCGTGTCCTGGAATCCTTCGCCTTGGCCCTGACCAGCACCATGTCGAAACGGGCGAGCAACTGCCGGTCGATGCCCGTGGCCGGCCGGAAGAAAGCACCAAGACCGACGTCAAGTTCTCCCGCTTCGATCCCCAACAGGATCTCGCGTCGGTCGAGGTCGCTGATCGAGACGCGGACTGCGGGGTGCGTCTCATGGAACGCCTGCAACCACAGGGGAATCACGCTCGATGCAATCAGCGGCGTCGCCGCAAGGGAGATTCGTTGCTCCGCTTCCGCAGAAAGTCGCCCGACGTTGGATGTAGCGGCTTCCCAGTCCGCCATCATGCGGCGCGCGGTCGGCAGCAGTGATTCGCCTGCAGGCGTGAGTCGCACGCTCCGCGTCGTGCGATCGAACAGCCTTGCGCCGACCTGCGCCTCGAGGTCCTTGAGCATGAGGCTTAGGCCTGCCTGCGTCACGAAGATTTCCTCCGCCGCGCGCGTGAAGCTTCCTAGCCGGGCGATGGCCAGAAACGCCTGCAGTTGCCGAGTGCTGACGTTCATTTCGTTTACTAATGAATTGATTTGATAGTTTAACTTCCAAAATCTTTGTGCGTGCGATGAAATTGACCTCCATCAACGCAGCGATCCCGCAAAAGGAGCATCCAACATGACGCCGCCCCTCCAAAGAATCCTCATTGCCGGTGCCGGCATTGGTGGTCTGTGCTGCGCACTCGCGCTGATCCAGCGCGGCTTCCGCGTCACCGTCCTGGAGCAGGCGCCGCAGCTCGGCGAAGTCGGGGCCGGATTCCAAGTCAGCGCCAACGGCGTCCGTTGCCTGGCCGACCTGGGCTTGGCATCGGAGCTGAAGGACATCGCCACCGAGGCGGGCGGCAAGCAGGTGCGCCTGTGGAGTACCGGCCAGACATGGAAGCTGTTCGATCTCGGTGCCGAGTCGGTGCGCAAGTACGGCTTCCCCTACTACATGATCTACCGGCCGGACCTGCATGGTCTGATGGAATGTCACGTGAGACGGTTGCAACCGGACGCGATCCGGCTGGGCGCGAAGGTGGTCGGCGTCGAACAGAACGACGTCGGTGTCGAGGTGGAGCTCGAAGGCGGCGAGCGGATTCACGGTGACATCCTCATCGGCGCCGATGGCGTGCACTCGCGTGTGCGCCGCGCCCTGTTCGGAGCGGGCGACGCGCAGTTCACCGGCTGTGTCGCCTGGCGCGGTCTCATTCCGCGCGAGAAGATTCCGCGCCATCTTCAGGCTAACGTTGGTACCAACTGGATCGGTCCCGGTGCGCACGTCATCCACTACCCGCTTCGCAATGGCGAACTCATGAACTTCGTGGGCATCGTCGAGCGCACGGACTGGCAGGTCGAGTCCTGGACGGAACGCGGCAGCATCGAGGAATGCCTGAAGGACTTCGAGCGCTGGCACAACGACGTGCAGGCGTTGATCCAGGGGATCCAGCAGCCGTACAAGTGGGCGCTTCTCAGCCGGCAGCCCATGGACCGATGGACCGTCGGCCGTTCCACTCTCCTGGGCGACGCCTGCCATCCCACGCTGCCCTTCCTTGCACAAGGCGCGGTGATGGCTCTGGAGGACGGCATCGTGCTTGCACGCTGCCTGGCGGCGAACGCCGAACACCCGGAAGCGGCCCTGGCCCGGTACGAGGCCCTGCGGCTGGAACGCACCTCGCGCATCGTGCTGGGCTCGGCGGCGAACGCGGCGCGCTTCCACAACCCGCTGCTGGCGGACCCGGTGGAGGCCAGCCGCTACGTGGACGCCGAGTGGAGCGAGCAGCATGTGCGCGAGCGCTACGAATGGCTTTTCAGCTACGACGCCACCGCGGTCGACGTGTCCGTCGGTTACCCCACTGCGACGCAGACCTAAGAACCCAGTCAGGACCTCAAGATGAAACAGACCCAACCCTTGCACGACCTCCTGCACGACCTGGTGCACGCCTTCCAGATCCTGGCCATGGATGGACAAGGCAGTGGCGTCTCCGGACACCTCACAGCGCGCTTGCCCGGTGCGCGTACGTTCTGGAGCATTCCGTACGGATACGGATTCGAGGAGGCGACGGCGGATGCATTGATCGAGTCCGACTTCGACCTGCGCACCGTGACCGGGACGTTGCCATGCAACCCGACTCTCAATATCCACACCGAGATCTACAATGCGCGTCCTGAGGTGTGCTGCATTCTGCACACGCATTCGGAAGCTTCCCTGGCCCTGGGCGTGATCGGCAGCAACCTCGAGCCGGTGACGCAGAGCGGCGCGCTGTTCTACGAGGACATCGTGCTGTTCGACGAGTTCGAGGGCATTGTCCTCGACAAGAAGGAGGGCGCCAGCATCGCATCCCGGCTGGGCCCGAACCGGGCGATCCTGCTGCGCAACCACGGGTCCGTGGTCGTGGGCAATTCGATTGCCGACGCCACGATCGCCGCGACCGTCCTCGAATTCGCCGCGCGGGTGCAACTGAAAGCCATGTCCGCAGGCACGCCCAAGTTGTTGCCGACCGCCGAAGCGCGGCAGACCAAGTCCTTCCTGCAGCGCCCCGACGTCGTCGATCTGCGGTGGCAACTGCTGGTGCGACAGGCGCGCAGGCACAACCCGAACTTCTCGTACGAGCGAACCGTTTGAAGAGCATGCAATCCCCTTCGTCCCCCAAAGTCCTGATGCTGCTGACGTCGGACTTCGTCAAGAGCCGCTACGAAGCACTCCGCTCCCGCGCCCCGGGCCTGCACGTGATCACCGACATCGAAGGCGCCTCTGATCCCGACGTCACTGCGCTGTTCGCCTTTAAGCTGCCTGCCGGCATCGCACCGCGCCTTCCCAACCTGCGCCTGGCAGCCTCGGTGGGCGCCGGTGCGGACGGCATCCTCTCGGCCCCGGACCTGCCGCCCCATGTGAAGGTCACGCGCGCCGTCGAACCGGGCCTCGGGTTCAGCATGGCGCAGTTCGTGAGCCTGCAGATCCTGCGGCACTTCCGCTCGCTGCCGGCGATGGAGCGACAGCACGCGGCGGGTGAATGGAAGCGGATTGCCGTCCCCGACGCCAGCCAGCTCACCGTTGGCATCATGGGGCTCGGTTCCATCGGCTCCGTCGTCGCCGACGCACTTTTGGCCCTCGGATTCAGGGTCATCGCGTGGACGCGCACGTCGGCGCGAAAAGCGCGCGTTCCCGTCTTCGTCGGCGAGAGCCAGAAGGACGACTTCCTCGCGCAATCTAACTACCTCGTCTGCCTACTGCCTTTCACGGCGGAGACGAAGGGCACCCTGGACCACGCCAGCCTGCGCAAGTTGCCCAAGGACAGCTTCGTGGTGAACGTGGCGCGCGGCGGCATCGTCGTGGAGGACGACCTGCTAGCCCTCGTCGACGAGGGACATCTCGCCGGCGCGGCGCTCGACGTGTTCGCGTCGGAGCCGCTGCCCGCCAGCAGCCCCTTCTGGCACCACGAGCGGATCCTGGTCACGCCCCACGTCGCCGCGCAGCCGACGGTCGGCCCCGTCGTGGAGCAGTTCCTGGAGAACCTGCAGCGCCTCGCGCAGGGCCAGCCTTTGCTCAACCAGGTCGACAGAAGCGTCGGTTACTAGCCGGCGCTCATCCCACACCCAATTCAGGAGACAAAGAAGTGAAGATCATCGAAAAGCTGCTTGCCTGCGGCGCACTCGCCGTCGCAGCCACCGTCGTGCCCACAGCGGGCATGTCCGCGGATGCTTACCCCTCCAAGCCAATCAAGCTGGTCCTGCCGTTCGCGGCCGGGGGCCAGTCCGATGTCGTCGCCCGTATCGCTGCGGAGCGCCTTACGTCCGCCCTGGGCCAACCGCTGGTTGTCGAGAACGTCGGAGGCGCCGGCGGCATGATCGCGGCCTCCAAGGTGGCGCGATCGCCCGCGGACGGCTACACCCTCTTTCTCCCGAATGCCAGCACGTTGACCATCGCGCCCCACCTGCAACCGGGCTCCGGCGTCACGCCCTCGTCGTTCGCGCCGATCGCCACCGTGAGCCAGTTTCCGCTGGTGCTGGTCGTGAACAGCAACTCTCCCTACAAGTCGCTGGCGGATGTGATCGCAGCGGCCAAGAGCAAGCCTGGCAAGCTGAGCTTCGCCTCGCCGGGCGTCGGCACGACGCCGCATCTTGCCGGTGAAACCTTCAGCCAGGAAGCAGGCATCACGATCACCACCGTGCCCTACAAGGGCGGCGCGCCCGCGCTCAACGACCTGCTCGCCGGCCAGGTCGATCTCTACTTCGAGGCACCTGCGACGATCGTTCCGCAGATCCAGGCGGGCAAGCTGCGCGCACTGGCTGTCACGGGCAAAAAGCGCATGGCGGCGCTTCCCAACGTGCTCACGGTTGCGGAGCAAGGCTTCCCCAAGCTCACCCTGGAGAGTTGGGCTGCATTCGTCGCCCCGAAGGGGACGCCCCCAGCCATCATCGAGCGTCTGCGCACTGAAATCGAGAAGGTGGTGAAGAGCCAGGACTTCACGCGCAAGCTGGAGGAGCGGGGATTCGAGCCGCTCTCCACGAGCCCGGCAGAACTCGCACGCATGATCAACGAGGAGAGCGTGCGCTGGGGGCAGATCATCAAGGAACGTCGCATCACGGTGAATTGATCGCTGCCTTTGCAAGGCGAGCGCGCATGGCCCATGGATGACATCAAATATCAAAGCGGCTCCGGCAACGAGTACGCGAGCGAGGCCGCGCCCGGAGCGCAACGAGATGCCTCTGCCTTACTCACCGTGCGATCGTTCGTGCTTCACTGCCGTGCATGCGAGCGTGGTTCGAGCCCGTCGGTCGCTCGACCTGCGGCCCTCGCACACTCAAGGGCAACGCTGAACAAGCCTCTGAATTGACGCTTGGCCGGTTGATGAAAGGGTATTTCGCTGTGGAAGCGACTGTTATTCGCGTCTTCCTGCCCTTGCGGGCTATAAAAGCGGGCGATTTGCCCGCTTTTGGCCCATTACGGGCGCACCTGTGCCATCAGCCGCGTTCGGCACAGGTACACATTAGCCAGCGCCAGCGCGACGAAGGCGCGATTGGCGTTCTTCGCCAGGCCGCGATAGCGCACCTTCGTGAAGCCCCACAACCGCTTCACAATACCGAATACGTGCTCAACCCGTGCCCGGATTTTCGACTTGTTGCGATTCTTCCTGCGCGCCACTTCGTCGACCTGGTCGGCACGACGCGTGCGCTTGTTGGTAAAGTCGCGAGCCTTTGGCGCCTTGCTGTTAATCAGCTCCTTCTGGCTCGCATAGGCGCTGTCGCCATAGACCCGTTGCTCCCGACCATGCAGCAGTTGTGGCAGCGGATGCTTGTCATGCACGTTGGCCGCTGTGACGACGGCGCTATGGGCCAGGCCGCTCTGGCTATCTACGCCAATGTGTGGATCCGCAGCATGCGCTCAAGGCCGATCGGCGGACGGCCGTTGCCGCGTTTCGGGTAGTACGGCTCGACCACCGCGCACAGATCGACCCAAGGCACGATCGTATTCATCGTTTCGAGAAACTCTTCACGCCTCGTGCGTTTGCGGCGTGCCTCGAATCCCGCGCCCTGATCGGCCGCCACTGCCAGCGTCATCTGCTTCATCGCCTGGTTCTGCCTTTCCCGTCGAATGTCCCGTCTATAACGCTTAGCGTCCGTCAGCGGTGGACTTATTCAGCTTTGCCCAAGCAAATCTATGCAGCCGGAGGCAGCTATCGGCCAACAACGGTCAACCGAAAGTCAGCCAGAAGATGTCCGGGTTCGTTCCGATTCCCGCCATTCAGTGGCCCCGCACGTGAATACGGCACGTGACCCAAAAAAAACGTCCATTCCGTAGGCGGCTTGCTCAAGAGCCCCCGGATATCTCACTTTCCAGCCGTCGCATCCGCGCCTGTATCGTCGCCGCAAGTTCCATCAGTGGCTCTGCCAAAGCAGCCTCGACAGCCCCGGCATCCTCTTGGGTCGATACACTCACATTTAAGGCATGGACTTCATAGCCGCCGATGTGTAATGGCGTCGCCATCGCAATGACCTGAGGCTGCCATGAAGCAACACAGTAGCCCTTTTCTCGCACCGAAAGGACTGCGACCTCGATTTCCCGACGCAAGCTCCGCCAGCCGCGGCCCTGGTGTTTTTCAGCGAGAGCCAACAACATCGCGCTGAACGCGTCAGGTGCAAGCGTCGCAAGGTAGGCACGGCCCAGCGACGTCAATGCCATCGGGATACGCTGCCCGCTCACCACCGTTCGTAACGACTGTCGCCGGTTGTAGCGAAACGACTCGAGATAGACCATCTCATCCCCGTCGGGCGCCGCCAGGCCGACGTTAATCTTGTGGCGCATTGCGACCTCAACCATCATTGGCGCCGCGACTTTGAGGACCTGCGAGCTGTCTCGCATGGCGTGTGCCATGCTGAGCACCGGCACAGCAAGGCGATATGCTCGAAACTGCGGAATGTATTCGAGCATACCTGTCTCAATCAACGACTGCGTCAGCCGGCTGACGGTCGACCGGGACAAACCGGTGCGCTCCGCAATCTCACTGTTGCCTAGCATTGAGGAACCGGCGCGGAAGGCGCGCAGTACGGCAATGCCACGTTCGAGCGAGCGATTCGGCGTTGCCTTGCCCTGACCTGGTTTTATCCGTTCAATGCTGAGAATGCTGTTTGACATAAAAGCTTCCAAGGCTCGTCAGACCGTCCGGACGGTAGCTGGCATGACTCCTGGGAATGCTACTCGATGCGGATCTCCTTGTCCTTCACCACCTGCTTCCACCGGCCGGCCTCTTGCTCGGCGACCGCGCGTAGGTCCTGAGGTGAGCCGATTACTCCCACCACGCCTTCGCGCGCCAGCCGGTCACGAAATGCACCGGAGGCTAACGCTTGCACGATAGCCCGATGCAGCGCAGTGACGACATCGGGCGGCGTCCCCTTTGGCGAGAAGACACCGTACCAAACCTCGGCACTGTAGCCTTTGACAGCAGCCTCCGCCACCGCAGGAACATCGGGAAAAATTGGGGAACGCGTGGACGAAGTTACTGCGCGTGCTCGCACTCGACCGTCGCGGATTAATGTTGCAGCGCTAGCCATCGTCGCGAACGCAACATCAATATGGCCGGCCAACAGATCGGAAAATGGGGCGCAGAGCCACATATAGCACGTGCACAAGCCGGATGCCTGCCATGGATTGGAAATAGTCGGCTGCCAAGTGGACGGACGTGCCGTTGCCCGCAGCTTCCCCGGATTCGCTTTGGCTTCACGCAACAAGTCCGCTGCCGATCGGATCTTCTGTCGTTGCGCACCAGCACCCCGTTCGGCGCGCGGCCGAGAGCGCGACAGGTTCGAAGGCCTGGATGCCACCGCACGGGAGCTTGATGCCGATGCTGGCAACGATGGAAAACGCACTGGTGGTGAGCAACAGCGTATGGCCATCCGACGGACTCTTACTCACCACGTCGCTGCCCATGATCGAACCGGCTCCCGGCTTGTTCTCAACGATAAAAGGCTTGCCGAGGCTACGCGAAAGTTCATCGCCCAGCGAGCGTGCTATCACATCAGTGCCACCGCCGGCCAGAAACGGAACAATCACGCGAACCGGTCGCGCTGGATACGATTCCGCACGCGCTCCTATGGACAAAACAGACAATGCGGCAACTAGTACGACGTGTAGCAAGCTGCCTAATGGGTTGATCCTTTGCATGATACTGGTGTAGTCGAGAAAAATGCCGGGCCCTTCACGCAAAGAGTTCGCAGATACTTTCGGATTCTACATGCCAAATACGCCCTGCCAGCCGACGTGCGGCTTCAACGCCCACAATCGGGGACGCCAGTTCCATCAGCTTGCCGTCGAGATCCGCGTCCGACAACGGATCCTCGGGATCGCCCTTCCGATTTTGCTGAAGGTAGTCGGCTTTGGCGCCGTCCAAGGTTTCGATCTCCACCCTGGCTGCGCGCTTGCCAGGAAACCATTCATCGATTTCCGGATCGACCACGATTGTCATGCAATCCATTAGCCGGCGCGTCTCATCGTCCCGCAGCCGCTCCGGTGTGTAGGCCGGCAGGCGTACGCTGCCATGTACCAGTGCGGTAGCGACGATGTACTTGAGGCTGAACTTGGCCTCGTTCTCCGTCTGGGGATCGAGGTAACAGGCGATCTCCAATGCAGGACGGTAGGTAGCAACGTGAATGTGCCGGATCTGCGAGGTGTCAATGCCAAGCTTCGCTTTCAGGGCGAGTGCGCCGTCAATTGCCGCAAAGGTGTGGCCACAGCCGATATGGTTCTTGAAGGTTAGTCGGCAGATATGGAAATCCGTGCCCAGTGTCGCGGCCAACGCGCCCCATTCCGGGCCGTCAGACATGGCACGGCCAAGTCCCGTCTCGCCGTCAAGCACATCCAGCGAACCCGTGATACCGGCAACGGCAGCACGGGCAGCCAGCACGCCTCCCTCTGCCGCGCGGCCCACGTGCAGAGGCTTGGACATCGAGTCCATGCGGAATGCCTGCTGCAGTCCGGCGGCGAAGGTTGCCGCGGTTGCCAGCGCGTGCGCAAGCTGCTCCTCGGTCGCGCCATAGATAAACGCGGCCGCTGCCGCCGCGCCGAAGGTACCAACGGTAGCGGTGCTATGCCAGTAGCGATAATGCGCGCGGCCCAGTACGACGCCAATGCGGGTCGACACTTCATAGCCAACCACGATACCCTTCAGCAGCAGCTCACCGGCGGCGCCTACGTCCTGCGCGGCAGCGATCGCGGCGGCAATGGTCGGAGCACCGGGGTGATACATCGCGTCGCGAAAGCTGTCGTCGATTTCGGCAGCGTGAGCGGCGGCGCCATTGAGCAACGCCGCAACGCGCGCCGTGACATGTTGCCCCCCAGGCAGCGTGGCGTTGCCCCGGCCGAACTCCTCTTCCAGCGCACCTCGAAGTCGCTGTACCGCCTCCGCGTCAAGGCCCGGGAACAGTGCTGCATGCCAGTCGATCAGCGCGCGCTTCGCATGGTGAAGTACCTCGACGGGTAGCGGTCCAGCTTTTACGGTGCTGAAGAATGGCCCAAAAGCCTCTGTTGCGTACATGGATTCTCCTTTCTGCCGGCCCTGGCCGGCTTATGTCAATGTCTGAGCGCGCTGCCGCAGCCACGCGTTCAGCATCGTGTTGACTTGTTGGTGGGCCTCGTATTGCACCCAATGCCCGGCGTGCGGAACTAAGTGGACGCTGACTGGGTGAGTTCCTGCTGGCGCCCCTTCGCGAGCGTTACGGGCGACTTCAGCGAGCGATTCAGGTGACATGGTCACGTCCTTCTCGCCCCAGATCATCAGTATTGGTCCGGCAAAGCGGGCAAGGGCGTCCTGCAACCCACCGGCACGCGAAATCGGCTTGCTGCGGAAGCGCGTCGCACGGCAAGCCTCGGTATGGATAGTCACGGCTTCGCCATCAATCTCCGCTGGTTCGGCAATCATGAATGCCGCCAAGTTGTGGCGCATTGCATTGGCCAGTGCCGCAGGGCTTTCACAACGGCGCCAGTCGACGAGCGCCTGTGTCATGCGTCGTGGCCCGCCATGGCCAGCCGGCCCGATCAGCGCCAGACGATCGACGGTCACCTGAACCAGGCCCGCATGGGTTGCTAGGTGCGCCGCCACCAGCGCCCCAAACGAGAAGCCCACCAGGTCGACGCAATCTAGCTGCAACTGAGCCAGCGAGCGGGCCAGGACATCGACGAAGCCAGACAAATCCGAGCATGGTGCGGGCGCAGCCTCGCCAAAACCCGGCATGTCGGGCACCAGTAGCCGGCGTGTCCGGGAAAGCGGTTCGATATTGCGCGCCCAATGCTGCCAGTTTCCGTGACCGCCGTGGAGCATGACGGTAGTCGGTCCGGCCCCAAAGCTTCGCCAGACGACCTCGCAGCCGTCCACAGAAGTCACCAGCGCACTCTCCCGCTCACCGCGCATGCCGTTGCCTCTTTAGCGATTGCCGCCGTCGGTCAGTATCGCCACGCCGTCGGCGGCCACAACGCCCTGCCCTTCCGGTAGCACGAACACAGGATTGATCTCGGCCTCAATCAGCCTGTCGCCAAGCGTTGCGACCATCCGCGAGAAGGCGACAATGGCGTCGGCCAGCGCATCCACGTCCGCCTTGGGCCTGCCGCGGTAGCCCTGCAGCAGGGGAGCCGTCTTCAGCCGCTGGATCATTTCCAGTGCCGCCTGGCGCGTCAGACCGTGGCCGGTAGGCAACAGCCGCAGCGTGGTATCACTGAACAGTTCCGCGGTAACCCCACCCATGCCAAGGAGGATGGCGGTACCAAGCGCATCCCGGTGCATGCCGAGAATCACCTCCACTCCGCCCTTGACCATCTCCTGCACCAGGTAACGCTGAGGCACGATTCCCGTGGCGGACTGTACGTCCGAAGCCATCTTTGCGAGCCGTCCTGCCACTTCCGCGGGCGAAACATTGACGGCCACGCCGCCGACATCGCTCTTGTGCGTGATCTCGGCCGATAACACCTTTAGCACGACATTGCCGCAGAAGCCCTCCGCGGCCGCCCGCGCCTGATCGCCGTTGGTCACGACAACCTCCTTCGTAACCGGCATATCAAAGCCGGCGAACAGCGTCTTTGCCGCGGCTTCGTCAAGCGGGCCGGTACCGAAGGTGTGCAGATCCGGCAGCGGCAGCGAGGAAGTCCCCACTTCTTCGTCCGCCCCAATTTCGCTCGCGCGGAGCATCGCATCGAATGCTACCGTGCATGCCTCTGGCGCTGAGAATGCCGGCACGCCACGCCGACTGAGCAGCGATGCGACTTCCGGCGCATGCGGGCTGACATATGCAATCACCGGTTTGTCGCTGTCTGGCAGACAGTCACGGATTGCATTGGCCATCAGGTCCGGCATTGCCAGGCTTGACGAACCCACGATCACCGATACCGCGTCATAGCTCGGGCTTTCCAGCAGGATCCAGATTGCGGCACGCAGCAGGTCGGGCTGCAGCCCAGCCAGGGTCACATCGATCGGGTTGCGGTCGAGCGCTGCATGGTCCCCCTTCTGCAATGCCCGCAGCTTCGCCGCGGTCTCTTCGTCCGGTGCCGGCGTCTCGAAGCCGGCCACACCCAGGCTGTCAGAGACCAGCGTCCCCGCGCCGCCGGTCGAGGTCAGGATGGCGATGCGCTTGCCGCGCAGCTTGCGGCCCGTAGCCAGTGCCGCAGGCATGTCGAGCAAGTCGGAGAAGGTTTGCGCGCGGATCACGCCGACTTGCTCGAACAGAGCGTCGTACATACGGTCGGCGCCGGCCAGTGCACCTGTGTGGGAGACCGCGGCGCGTGCCCCGCTTTCGGAGCGGCCAATTTTGAACGCCACCACCGGCTTGCCGGCGCGCGCCGCCTTCAGCGCGGCGCGGCGGAACGTGTCAGGGTTGCGCACGCTCTCGACATAGAGCGCGATCACGCGGGTGGCCTCGTCGTCGGCCAGATAGTCGATAAAATCGGCCAGGTCCAGGTCGACTTCATTGCTGGTGGAAATCAGCTTGCTCAGGCCGATACCCCGCGCCGCGGCGCGTGACAGTAGGGCGCCGAGGATACCGCCGCTCTGCGATACCACGCCAATGCTGCCAGACGGGAACTGGTCCATCTCCAGCGCGCCGCTGGCCGACAACGGAATATTGTCGGTCAGGTTGACCAGCCCGATGGTGTTCGGCCCCAGCAGGCGCATGCTGCCGGCTGCTTCAATCAGCTCGGCCTGGCGCCGAGCGCCCTCCGCGCCGGTCTCGGTATAGCCGCTGGCCAGCACGATGGCAGCTCCTGCACCGCGAGCAGCCAGGTCGCGCACCGCCAGGTGGGCACGCTCGGCGCCCAGCAGCACGATGCCGACATCCGGCACTTCCGGCAGCGAGGCGATGTCGGGATAGCAACGCAGGCCGTCGATCGATTCGACCTTGGGGTTGACCGGGTAGATCGCCCCGCTGAAGCCGTGCTTGCGCAAGTAGGACACCGGACGGCCGGCGGTTTTAGTGGGATCAGCGGAAGCCCCGATCACGGCGACACTGCGCGGCGTGACAAGTCGTTGGATGGCGTTCATGGTGTCAGACCTTGCTGGCGGCTTTATTAAGGAAAGCCAGCACGGACTCACGATGCTCGGTGCTGGTGTAACAGATCCCCTGCGCCTGACTGCCTTGCGCAAATACCTGGTCGGCGGGAAGTTCGAAGGACTGATTCATGATGCTCTTGCCCAGCGCGATGGCGGTGGCCGAGCCCTGGCTCAGCTCTGCCGCCCACGCCAGCGCATCGCCGATCAGCGTGTCGGGCTTGCTCAGGCGGTCGGCAATGCCCAACGCCTTGGCTTCCTCCGCCTCGACTTTTCGACCCGTGAAGAGCAGCTCCTTGGCAGTCGACAAGCCTACGCGGCGCGGCAGGAAATACATGCCGCCGCCATCCGGGATCAGCCCGCGGTTGATATACGACCATGAGAACGACGCCGATTCGGAGGCCACGACGAAATCGCAGCATAGCGCCGTATCGGCACCCAGGCCCGCCGCGGCGCCATTGACCGCCGCAATCGTGGGCTTCGGCATGGTATGCAGCAACTTTACAGTGTGGTGCACCCGCTGTTGGCGGCTCCACCCGTTAAAGCCAACTTCACCCTGCGGCGCTTCCATACGGCGCTGCATCCCGGCCACGTCGCCGCCCGCGCAGAAACCCTTGCCGTTGCCGGTGAGCACCAGTGCGCGGATTGCCTTGTCAGCCGCGACGCGCTCCAGTGCATCGATGAATTCCGTACGCATGTCATCACTCATGGCATTGCGCTTGTCCGGGCGGTTGAAGGCGAGCAGCGCGATGCCCGATTCGATCTTCAGTTCGATCAGGGAATAGTTGTCCATAGCTTGATTCGGTTCTGTGTCTGCGATGCGTTCTGTAGTCATGGCCGCGCTCAGTCGGCGGTGATGTTTGCTTCCTTGATAATCTCGCTCCAGCGCTGGCTCTCGGCCTTGACGTAGCGGCCAAATTCGTCCGGCGTGCCGCCACTCACGGCGAGGCCCTCTTGCTCGGCGCGCTTGCGAAATGCTTTGGTATGCACGGCTTTCTTCGCTGCCGCGTTCAGGCGCGTGATCACCGCCGGCGGCGTACCCGCCGGCACAAACAGGCCATACCAGCTATCGGCCACGTAGTTGGGCACGCCGCTTTCGGCGATCGTCGGCACCTTGCTCAGCGCCAGCGCCTGTGAACGCTGCGCGGTAGTGACCGCCACCGCGCGCAGCTTGCCGCTCTCCAAGTGCGGCGCGACCGCAGCCGCCGTGGCGAACATCGCGTCGACCTGTCCGCCGAGCAGATCCGTAATAGCCGGACCAGCGCCACGGTACGGAATGTGGTTGATCTCGACCTTCGCCATCTTCTTGAACAGTTCGCCTGCCAGGTGCGCGGAGGTACCCGCGCCCTGCGATGCATAGTTCAGCTTGCCCGGCTTGGCCTTTGCGGCGACGATCAGGTCCTGCACGGTCTTGATCGGGCTGTCCGGCTTGACTACCAGAACATTGGGTGAGCGCCCCACGAGTATGACCGGCGAAAAGGCCTTGTCGGTATCGAACGGCAGCTTCTTGTGCAGGCTCGGATTAACGGCGTGGGCCATGGTCGCCATGACGAGCGTGTAGCCATCGGGCGCGCTTTTGGCCACCGCATCGGTCCCGATGATGGTGCTACCGCCAGGCTTGTTGTCGACGATGACGGGCTGGCCCAGATCCTCGCCCATGGTGATGCCCATTGCCCGCGCCACCAAGTCGGTGCCGCCACCGGGGGCAAATGGCACCACTAGGCGAATCGGCTTGTCGGGGAAAGCTGCCAGCACAGGGAGCGGCGCGGCGGTGACCATCATGAAGGGAATGGCAGCCTTGGCAAGCTGGCGGACGAATCCGGTACGGATCGAATGCATGGAGTGTCTCCTGGAAGGATCTGAAACGCTGCCGGCTTATTCACCAACCTACGCCGCGTGCGTTTTATTTCTTGGAGATAGCTTAGGCCTTGTCACGTTGACATTCACCCCCACAATTCCACTGTATGGAATTTGCATGTATCAACAAACCGCGTGAACGAAAAAAAAGCCCGGCAGAGCGCACAAGCTTTGCCGGGCCGACGCCGTCTCCGGACCGGTCCCAGAATGCCAGCCCGCAGATTGAGGACTCTAACCAGACGCCGGAGGGAATCCGGCGAACACCTTACTCGGGCTTGACGTTCCGCTCCGCAATCAAACCTGGACCACTTTCCCCCGTCCGCGCGGATCCGATCGGAGAACTCCGCCGCAGTGGACGGCGCCGGCGCCAATCCCATCTTCGCGAGATTGGCCCGTCCTTGTTTTCTAGTGTTCTTCGGACGGCGCCATTCAACTCCTGCACAATCTTGTGAGGTCTGCCAGCGGGGAACATCAGACCGTACCAGTTTTCGGCATACACGCCCTTGATGCTGCTTTCGTCCAGCGTTGGGACGTCCGGCAGGTAAGGTAGCCGCTTGGCGGTGGTCACTGCGACAGGCTTCAGTTTTTTGCCCTCGATGAACGGTACAAGCCCTGACGCATCGCCAAAGAATGCATCGACCTGCCCGCTGATCGTATCGGTGATGGCCGGCGCCGCGCCCTTGTACGCCACATGCAAGAACTCCGCCGAGGTCGAGGCCTTGAACAGTTGGATCTCCACGTGCTGCATACTGCCAATCCCTGACGATGCCAGCGACACCGAACGGCCCGTACGGCTCTGGGCCACGAGATCCTTGGCAGAGTTCACCTTGGACTGCGGGGGCACCGCCGGGACCTGAGGCGTCGTGACCACCATGGATACCGGCACCAGGTTCCCTCCGGACGGTAGGACAGGTTTTTATACAGCGAAGGATTGATAACAATCGCTCCAGCGCTGGTCAGGAAGAACACCGAGCCATCTGCCGGGCCCTCTGTCACGACACTGACTGCGATGGCGCCGCAATTGATGGCGCAGTTTAAAGAACCGCGCCACAATTGCGGCATTCTTTAAGCGAACTGCGCCACGTCCGACATGTTCCCTGCCCACGCCCTGCTAGAAGTATCCGGAAAGCCTCCGCGGGACTAATGCTTACCGAGTTGCTGGCACAGCATCCCGACGTTGCACGGCGGACAGCACAACGCTGGAGGAGCCAATGGATCGATGATCGACAGATCATGGCGATCGGCGAAGGTCGCGCCCGTCGTTATTTCGCTGCGAAAGCGACCGAGTTTGCCGCTGCCTCCCCGGAGGAAGACCGCTTCCCGGGTTACATTCCGCTTTCCGCCGATAGCCGCGACATCGTGGCGTATATCGATCAGCCTCCGGAGGCGCGCAAGCCTGTGGGGTACCAACGCGACTTCCTTGACGCCTATCAGCCCAATGTCACACGGTACCTGTCGGAATCGCTTCGGCGTCAGTTACGCGATATGGGCAAGACGGCGCAGGCTGATGCGCCCGCTGGAACCTACAGCAGGGCCATCCTGAACAACCGGCTACTGATGGACTGGCATCGAGTCATTTTGAGGGCAACACCTATTCCCGCCTCGACACCCGGGAGCTGATCGAGCACGGGAAGGCGGCGCAAGGCAAGGCGGCCATCGAAACACAGATGATTCTCAACCAAAAGACTGCCATCGAACTGCTGGTGGAGAACATCGGTACGGTAGGTCTCGACCGCTATACCTTGATGAGCCCTGTCAGCACCACAGCAAACTGAGGAAGCACTAGATGCCCTGCTCGGGAAAGTGAATCAGATTGCCGATCCCTTCGAACAGTCATTCTTCGCGCTGGTGCACCTACCATATCTGCAACCATTCGCGGGCGTGAACAAACGAACTTCGCGCCTGGTGGCCAATCTGCCGCTGTTCCGCGAAAACCTTTGTCCGCTCACATTCCTGGATGTACCGGAGCAAGCTTATAGTCGCGCCATTCTCGGCACGTATGAAATGACCCGCGTCGAATTGCTGCGCGATCTCTACGTTTGGGCTTACGAGCGCTCAACGCAAGAGTACCTCCCATCAAGCAGGACCTGGCGGAACCCGATCCTCTACGCTTTGCCTGGCGTGATGTGATCAAACAAACGATCCGTGACGTCGTGCTGCAACCCGATCAGGATGCGCTATCCGTGATTCGGCAGGCCGTCATGGCAAGAGTGCAAGAGGCTGATCGTGACAACGTGGAAGCGCTGATCGTAGAAGAACTCCCAACTGATTGCTCGCCGCGCAGCGAGAATTACTGGCCTGGGAAGTCCACGCTCAACGAGGGAAAGGACATGGTGAGCGGCACACGAGTTGCTGGTAGGCCGCGGTAAAGCCACCCGAGGTAATCACGCGGATCTCGTCTGCCCAGGCTGGAGCAGCCAGCCAGAGCATGAGAACCATCAAGGTATGCCTGGCGGCAAAGATTGTCAGCTTCATGTCGAAGCCAATTATTCACAACTACGGACCGCGCTGACACTCAGTCTTCTTTCATATTGGCTGCGCGCGCGATCGGGCCGAGGCGAGCCTTTTCGCCAGCCAGGAACGTGGTGAAGTCTGCCCGCGTCCCGCCCATCGGCTGGATACCTTGCGGGATCAGCCTGGCCCGCAGTTCAGGTGACTTGATGGCGGCATCGATAGCCTTGTTCATCTTGTCGAGGATCGCATCAGGGGTACCACGCGGTGCGAATACGCCGGACCAGTGACCGATGAATACGCTGGGATAGCCGAGTTCTGCGGTGGTGGGCACATCCGGCATCGCGGCAATGCGGGTATTCCAGGTGGAAGCGATCGGTCGCAGCTTACCGCCCTTGACCTGCGGAAGAACCACAACACTGGCTTCGGAGGTGGCGTCTACTTGTTTGCCGACAACGGCGACCATACCTTCGGAGCCACTCTTGTAGGGAATGATCTCAAGTTTTGCGCCGGTCGCCAGCTTCAGCATTTCCGCGACGAAGTGCGGCGTGCTTCCGGTGCCCGCCGTAGCGAAATTCAGGCTCCTGCCGCCCTTGCCGCTGGCAACCAGACCCTTGAGGTCCTTGATCGGAGAGTCGGCGGGCACCACGATGACCGACGGACTGACGGCCAGCATGGCGACGGGCACCAGGTCTTGCTCCTTGTACGGCAGGTGGGCCTTGATCATGCCGTTGGTGATCACGCCGGCTGCCGGTGCCAGGAAGGTATAGCCGTCCGGCGCGGACTTGGCCACATAGTCGGCACCCAGTACCGAACCGGCGCCAGGCTTGTTCTCTACGATGATGGGCTGGCCCAGTTGCTTGGACGCCGCATCGGCCACGGCGCGCGCAACCAAGTCGTTGGCGCCGCCAGGACCAAACGGTACAACGAACTTTACAGGCTTTGCGGGCCAGGTTTCAGCCCAGGCGGTCAAGGTGCATGCAGTCAGGGTAAGGGTGAGCGCGAGATGGCGAACGGCGATTTTCAACGTAAGTCTCCGAGATCAATCTGTTTATGTGCGCCTTGCGGCACGTCACCACGTCCCGTTCAGGCATTACAAGAATATTGGGAGACGACTAATCTGTGAATTGCAATTTTCCGATGATCTGATGCATGTCACGCATTAATTTCGTCCTGGAAAATCTGCAAGCGTTTGTCGCTATCGTCGAAAAAGGAAGGTTCCATATGGCCGCCGAAGCACTTCACATTTCGCAGCCGGGGCTCAGCCGGCGGATCGAGAAACTGGAAAAGTCGCTTCGCTTGCTGGACCGCACGACAACGACGCGCGGAAATGACAAACATCGGTAGGCAATTCCTGGAGGAAGCACGCGCAGCTCTGAAATGCGGTATTCCGGCTCGGTGACGAGGCCACGCTTCAACGCGGGCTGGTGACAGTGGCTGCCATACCGCCTGCTGCGCTGCATTTTCTGCCCCAGGCTGCTTCCTTCGGGCGATCACGCCGATGCTAGCGGAGGCGACCACGTCACCGCTGCACTCCCGCAGCGCCATGGTGTACGAAATCACTACCGAGCAAGTCTTGCTGGAAAAGAATGCAGACGAGATCGCGCCGCTCGCCTCGCCTGACGCGCACACGGTAGGGTCGGTATCACACAAAGGCGGCCTGCGGCGCGCCAGCGCCACAGTCCCCGCTACCAAGACGCACGGGTCCGCCGCGCGGCAACCTTTGAAGCGTGTGCGCGCCCACTCACGGCGCAGCAGCGGCAGTGAGAAGCAGATCAAAGCCCCACCGCGACAGCGAAGTCAGCCGCAGATTGGCGCAAATCCCGGGAATCGGGCCCATCACAGCGAATGCACTGGTGGCTTCGATCGGCGATGCAAGTTGCTTTAGCTGTGGTCGGAAATTGGCAGCATGGATAGGGCTGGTACCGCTCCAACATCCCAGCGGCGGAAAATCAACGTTGCTCGGCATCAGTAAGCATGGTGATTCCTATCTGAGGACGTTGCTAATTCACGGCGCACGAGCGGTATGCCGTTATGCTGTCACCAAGCCCCCCGATGGTCGGCCAAACTCCTCCACCTGTGGTCACCTCAAACTCCCCCACCTGAAGGGGCGCTGCAAGTGATGTG